>JBBKWK010000275.1:0-8454 GCA_037968915.1 Pontixanthobacter sp. | reverse complement strand
GCCCAGCAGGGTGTGGAACCGTATCCCGCCTGACATCCACGACCAGATCATCGAGATGGCGCTGGAGCAGTCAGAGCTGAGCCCGAGGGAACTGGCTGTGCGGTTCACCGATGAGAAGCGCTACTTCGTGTCCGAGGCGACGGTCTACCGCCTGCTCAAGGCACATGATCTGATCATGGATATGCGCCGGGATACGGTTCCACACCCTGCTGGGCGCTGAGTGCCGGTCTTCCAGTGCTTCAGGCCCGCCATCCAGATACCGGTCATACCAGCGGTAAAATGTCCGGCGAGCAATACCCAACCGGTCAAGGGTCTCTTTGGCGGGCAGGTGCGCTTGCTCGACGATCCTGATGATCTCCAGCTTTTCGGATGCAGGATATCTCATTCCTCGTCTCCCCCATGCCCGCTCATGCTTTTTTTAAGCAGACGGTTCTCGAGAGTAAGATCGGCTACGCATTCCTTCAGGTCGCGCGCCTGGTGCCGCAGGTCCTTCACTTCGTCGCTGGTTGCTGCGCGGGCAGTATCGCCTGCCAACCGGCGTTTGCCAGCCTCCATGAACTCCTTCGACCAGGTGTAATACAGGCTCTGGGCAATGGCCCTGCCCGCCGCCCGCGCGGCCCGCTGGGCGCGGCGCAAGGCATTGCGCGCCCCGCTCCCCCCTCTTGTTCACAGGAGGGGCAGCGAGACTTGGCAAGCCGCAGGCGCGCCTAGTCGCAGCGGGGTGGTGTCTTTTGCTGCTGATGCGGCACACGCGAGCATGGCGGTTCCGCCACCACCCCAAACCCCCTCCTCTGAAGAAGAGGGGGCTTTGTACTGCGCCTCCCCTCGCCCGTCGCGCCGCACTTCGCGCACTGCGTTTCGCGGGCTGCCGCCCTCGCCCGATGATCCGTTGCTGGGTTTTGCGCCGGTCCCGCATTCGCGTCCGCGCTCCAATTCGATCACCGCTCCGCTCCAGCGCGCCTTTATCGCTCAGCTGGCGGCGACCGGAATCGTCACGCAGGCGGCGTTGCATATCGGCAAGTCTTTGGAGGCGCTGTACAAACTTCGCAACCGGCCCGGCGCAGAAGGTTTTGCGGCGGCGTGGGAGGCGGCGGTGGATCTGGGTGTGGCGCGGCTGGAGGATTGTGCGCTGGCGGCGATGCTGGCGGAGGATTCCGACCCGATCTAACGGCCCGACAGGCCGAGCACTTCCTCAGCCGATTGTACGGAGATTTCTTCCATCGAGCCGCAGCCGATCCCTTGCGCATATCCCTTGAGATAACTGCGCCGGGCGATGCCAGCGTAAATGGCGCGGGTCATCTTGGCGCGCTCGGCATTGGCGCCGCTCAATTGCCGGACCACACCGCGAAACGGGATCAGACCGCTCAGCAGGCTGCCGCCCATTTGCAGGCCCTTGTTCGCCAGACCGGTCTCGTCGGCATCCTGGTCGGCATCAGCGCCCAGCACTTCCTCCAGAAATTGGACTTCCTGCCGGATCAGCTTGCAATCGTCCTCGTCTTCCTGGCCGGTCACCGCCGACAATTCATAGGGCGCGGCCTCCGCAATAATCAGGATTGCGGGGATGTCTTTGCTGCGCAGATTGAGATCTTCGAATGGCTGAGTGACGGCATCAAGTGCATCCTTCGCCACGGAATCGGTCTTCTCGCCATCTTGCGCGGCGGCAGCAGCGGGCAGAGCGAACGCTGACAATGCGGCACACAGTGCGGCAAGTGCTTGAACGGATCGTCTCATGTGCTTTCCTTCAGGGTTTGTTGGCCCACTTCCCCGCGCCGGAGGCTGCCCTGTCGAGAGTTGGATCAGTGGATGGATCGGAGCCTGGGCCCGGTTTCGCCTGTTCCCGAACAAAACGCAACTCCCGCTTCAATTCTGCCTTGTCGAACAGGCGCGCCATTCCGCTGCAGGCAAAGGCCATTGCGGCGATCCCGCCATGCACCAGCACCGCAACGCTGGATGCTGCAGTCAGCAGCATGACAACGCAGGCCGCCAAGGCACCAAACAGCAGGAATTCCGCTGCAAATATCGACACCGCCCGCAACCGGGTTATTCCGCCCAGCATCAACAGCACCGCCATCGCGAGCCATTGCACCGCAATAATCTCCGACGCGATGCCCGCTTCCAACCCGGTAAGGGGCGAAGCGAACAAGGGCGCGAACAACTGCATCCCGCCCAGCACCGCCACAGCAGTTGCGGTGGCCACGGCCAAGCCGTCTACCGCAGTGTGCTGTTTTGGAGCCTGCGGTATTTTGCCCGCCGGATCGACCTTGCCGAACAACGCCACCCGCCGATTACCTCTTGCCGCCCATTGAACTCAGACGTTCCGCTTCCCGCTTCATCGCGCGGCCGCGATCTACCTTGTTCTGTGCCTTGTCGACAGCAGCCTGAGCCTTGTTCTGCTTGGACATGCCCTTGTCAAGATCTTCACGCCCGTCGAGGCGGCGGTCATCATATTTCGCCCATTCGCTAGCGGCTTTCTCGACTTGCTTGGCCCAGCGAGCTGCCTCGCCCGCGTCGGAGAAATAGGATTGACTGGTGGTCAGGCGGCGGAATTCCGTCGCGGCATTTTCCCCCCGTGCCCGCGAACTGTCACGCTTGTTCTGCGCCTCGACAACATCCGCGCTGAAGCCGACCAGATTGTTCTTCGCCTTTTCAAGTTCCTTGAGACCCTCGGCCTCCATCTTGCTGCCTTTGTCCCAATTCTTCTTGTGTTTCGCGGTCACGACAATTGGCATGTTGGCGGAAGCGGCGGAATTGGCCGACTGAGCGTTGGCCATGCCCGGTACCATGAGTGCTGGCAGGGCAAGCGAAGCGGCGGCGATTAAAGCTTTCATTCAAAATTCTCCGTGAAAAAGTCTTACAGCGCGCGATACACGATATTTAAATCTATGAAAGCGGGATTGTCAGAAGCATAAATTTGGAATATCTGAATTGAATGGATATTGCCACTTTCAAGACCTTCCTTGCCGCCGCATCTACTGGCAGTTTTGCCGCTGCGGCGCAGAGAATTAATGCCAGCCCGTCCAGCGTGACGGAACGGATCAAACAGCTTGAACACAAGCTGGGCGTGCAATTGTTTATCCGTGACAAGCGGGGGTGCCGGTTGACCCCGGCCGGAGAACGGTTCATGGCCCCAGCCCTGCAGGCCACACGCGCCTGGGACCTGGCACAGCAGGAAGTCAGGCTGCCCGAACGCTTTCAGCGGTCGCTGTCGCTGGGCGGCCAATATTTCTTTTGGGACCGGGGATTTATGGGCTGGTTGGCTGAACTGCGGACATCCCTGCCCGATCTGGCATTGCGCGTAACCGCCGGGGCGTCTACCCGGCTCAACCGTGATCTGGCGGAGGGTTTTCTGGATATGGCAATCATATACGACCCCATTTTCCACCGCGATGTTCGGGCAGAACCGCTATATTCGGACGAACTGATATTGGTAACTGGCGGAGAACCGGACGAATGGCGCAAGGATTTCGTCCGGATCGAATGGGGCCAAGCGCTGGGATTGGAAATTGCTTCTCGTCTTGAACTGACACAGGAAACCGGCCTGTCACTGGACCTGGGGATGCGTAGCGCCGATTGGCTGATGGGTCAGCGAATGAGCGGATATATGCCGCTGCGCGCCGCCCAGCCTTATATTTCCAGCGGCGAGCTATCCTTGGTTTCCGGCGCGCCGCGCTTCGATTTTCCAGCCTATGTTTGCTGGCGGCGCAATTACGACGCCGCAACCTGCCAGGAAGTGCTGGCGATCATCCACGGCGGCTTTGCGGAAGCCGTTGCGTAACGATGCCTATGCCACCTGCTTCCCAACCCGACTCTGCTGCGTTCCTTTGTTTTCGATAGTTGTCTTGGTGTTGGGCAAAAGGGCTATGTATGCTGCCTGCATTAATTCGCCAAAAGCGGCCTGTCCGCAAACGACCCAAAAGGAGACGATCAAGCCCCTCAAGCAGTTTGTCCGCTTCCTGGCGTCAGGCCGCTAAACCAGAATGGACATGGGACTAGTTGAAGAAAGGCTGCATTTATCCGATAAGTAGCATTGCAGTGCAGTTTCCAACGCGCGGCGATGCGAGTTACAGGTAAAGCTATGAAATCACCCGCGCTGCCGCCTCCACCATCGCTGAATGAATTGCTGGCCGCATCGCCCGTTGCGCTGTTTCTGGATTTTGACGGTACGCTGATCGAGATCGCCTCTGGTCCCGACGCAATCAAAGTCCCAACCGATATCGCGCAACGGCTGACGGCTTTGGCGCAACGGCTGAGCGGCCGGTTGGCGCTTATCTCCGGCAGAGGGCTCGATAATATTGAACAGCATATCGGCGCGCTGAATTTTGCTCGCGCAGGCTCGCACGGGGCGGAGCGGATCGATGGTGCGGGGAAGCCGCTGGGGCAGGTTCCACAAGCATTGGATGCCAAGACGATCGAAAGCTTGCGAAATCTAGCTGCGAAGCATGATGTCTTATTCGAGGGCAAACGCCATGGCGCCGCGTTGCACTATCGCTCCGCGCCAGCCAGCGGTCCGACGATCGAACAGGCTGCAACTGCGATTGCAAAGCAATCCGGCCTGACTGCCAAGCGCGGCAAATGCGTGATCGAACTTGTCCGGCGTGGCGCCAATAAGGGCTCTGCTCTCGCCGCATTCATGGATACCATTCCCTTCATCCGCAGCGTTCCGGTATTTATTGGCGATGATGTGACCGACGAAGATGGTTTTGCCGCCGCTAAGCTGTTGGGCGGCTTCGGCATCGCTGTAGGCGAGCGACCTTCAGACAATGCAGACTTCAAACTCGAAACAGTGAAAGACGTTCACGCATGGCTGACACTATGACTACCCCCGAAACCGAGCCGCAAGCCGGGCCAGCATCCGCGCTGAAGGCAAGGGAGAGTTCCACTCTCGACCTATGGCCAATCGGCAATTGCCAGATTAGCGGATTGATCGACCGAGCAGGGGGGATGGTGTGGGGCTGCGTGCCACGTGTCGATGGTGACCCGGTGTTCTGCTCGCTCCTCAATAATGGCCACCGCGACGATGGCGTCTGGCGGTTTGAGTTGGAAGGCCAAGTCAGCGCAACCCAATATTACGAGCGCAATACACCGATCCTTGTAACCCGGCTTGAGGCTGGCGACGGAAGCGCAGTTGAGATACGCGATTTCTGCCCGCGCTTTGAAAGCTCTGGCCGGATGTACCGGCCGGTTGCGTTCATTCGTATCGTCCGCCCAGTTGCAGGCGCACCAAGGTTAAAGGTCGTGCTCCGTCCGATGCGGGATTACGGCACGGAAGTGGCAAATCAGACCAATGGAACGAACCATATCCGCTATATGATCGGCGATCACGGGATGCGCCTGAGCACTGATGCGCCTGTAGGGTACGTGCTCGAAGGGCGCAGCTACCGTGTCGAAAGCGACCAGCACTTCTTCCTCGGCCCGGACGAGCCCTTCGTTGGGAACGTCCGGTCAGAATTGCGCCGGATGGACCAGAGCACCATGCGGTATTGGAAGCATTGGGTTCGCGGTCTGCATTTGCCGCTTGAATGGCAAGAGGACGTGATCCGCTGTGCAATCGCGCTGAAATTGTGCCAGCACGAAGAAACCGGCGCGATTGTCGCCGCGCTGACCACATCAATTCCGGAGGCATCGGGCAGCGAGCGCAATTGGGATTATCGCTTCTGCTGGATTCGAGATTCTTATTACACAGTGCAGGCGCTGAACCGGTTGGGTGCGCTGGATGTGTTGGAAAAATACCTCGCCTATTTGCGCAACATTATTGATGACGCAAAAGGCGGGCAAATTCAGCCACTTTATTCGGTAATGGGTGAAAGCGAGCTGCACGAGAAATTTGCCGAGCACCTGTCAGGCTATCGCAAAATGGGTCCGGTGCGGGTCGGCAATGCGGCTTACAGCCAAGTTCAGCATGATTGCTATGGTCAGATTGTGCTGCCTACGGCGCAAGCTTTTTTCGACCACCGATTGCTGCGCATGGCGGATGAGGATGACTTCGCCAGCCTTGAAGAAGTGGGCGAAATGGCATGGGCGATGCACGATCAGCCGGATGCTGGATTGTGGGAGTTCCGCACTCGACAAGAGGTGCACACCTATTCGGCAGTAATGTGCTGGGCCGCATGTGACCGGCTCGCTAATGTAGCGCAGCATCTGGGCAAGAATGACCGCATGCAGGAATGGCGCAGGCGCGCAGATGCCATCCGCACCAAAATTGAAACAGAGGCTTGGGTCGAACAGGGCTCTGGCGAGACATCCGAAGATGGCGGCCATTATGGCGCCAGTTTCCAAAGCGGCTATTTGGATGCCAGCCTGCTTCAAATGGTTGAGTTGCGGTTTCTAAAGCCTGACGATCCGCGTTTCAAAAGCACTTTTGCCGCAATTGAAAAGACCCTACGACGCGGCGAACACATGCTGCGCTATGCGTCCGAAGATGACTTTGGCCTGCCTGAAACTGCATTCAATGTCTGCACGTTTTGGCTGATCGAGGCGTTGCATCTTGTCGGGCGTGACGAGGAGGCGCGCGGATTGTTTGAGGCGATGCTTGGTCACCGGACCGGTTCGGGTATGCTGTCAGAGGATATGGATTTCGAAACCGGGGAGTTATGGGGGAACTTCCCGCAAACATACTCGCTAGTCGGAGTTATCAATTGCGCTGGCCTGCTGTCGCGCAAATGGAGTGACATACGTTGAGATCATTATGAACCGGCTTGTCATTATTTCCAACCGCGTCGCCGTTGCAAAGGCGCGCGGGGCAGCCGGCGCGCAAGGCGGGCTGGCGGGTGCATTGAATTCTGCGCTCAAGGAATTCGGAGGGATATGGTTCGGCTGGTCGGGCAATGAATCAGATGAAACCACTGGCGATATTCAGCTGAACAACAAAGATGGCGTGACCACCGCGACTATCGATTTGAGCGCGCATGATATTGAAGAATATTATAATGGTTACGCCAATTCCACTCTCTGGCCGCTGTTCCATTACCGCCTCGATCTGACGGAATATGAGAACGAGTTTGGCAAGGGGTATGAACGGGTAAACGAACATTTTGCAGAAAGCGTAACCCCTCTGATTGAGCCAGACGATCTGATCTGGGTACATGATTACCATCTGCTCCCACTGGGCGAACGACTGCGTTCGCGGGGATTGAAAAACCGGGTCGGATTCTTCCTCCACACGCCGTGGCCACCGGCGCGGTTATTCGTTTCGCTGCCATATCATGAGCGTTTGGTTCGCACGATGCTGGAATATGATGTGATCGGCTTCCAAACCGACGAATGGCTCGGCAGCTTCCAGCATTATTGCGCCAAGGAATTGGGCGCTGCAGTTGATGAAGAAACCGGCGAAATTCGCTTCGAAGGGCGTGTCACCCATGCGCGCGCTTACCCGATCGGTGTCGATTGGGGCCACATTCAGGCGCAATGTGACACGGGCGAAGCGCGGCAAGCTGCGCAAAGGCTGCTATCCAGCACGCGGCACCGGACGGCGATGATCGGCGTTGACCGGCTGGATTATTCCAAAGGTTTACCCGAACGGATCGACGGTATCTCGCGCTTTTTTGACCAGAACCCTGACCGCGTGCGCGATCTCGTTTTTATCCAAATCGCCCCGCCAAGCCGCGAAGATGTCGGCAGCTATCAAAATATTCGTGCTGAACTTGAGCAGAAAACCGGTCAGATTAACGGCGCATGGTCCGAAGTGGATATCGTGCCGATTCGCTATGTGAACCGCGGGCATAGTCTGGCGGAATTATGCGGTTTCTACCGCTCTGCAAAAATCTGCTTGGTCACTCCGCTCCGTGACGGGATGAACTTGGTGGCGAAGGAATATGTCGCTGCGCAGAATCCGGATGATCCGGGCGTGCTGATCCTGTCAGAATTTGCGGGCGCGGCACATCAGTTGAAGGATGCCTTGCTCGTAAATCCGCACAGTCCAGACAATCTCTCCCGCGCAATTCGAACTGCGCTCGACATGCCGCTGGACGAGCGGAAGCGCCGGTACGACGCGTTGGTGGAAACGGTCAAAAATGATAACATTCATCAGTGGACGGCGAACTTCGTGCAGGATTTGATCGGGCGCGAACGGACATAGAAAACAGAAGGTTACGTTTCGATTGTCGGACGGTTTAGTGGTTTACTTAGACGCGCGCTGAGTTAGTGGCATTGCACTTAAAGTTTGATGTCAGCTAACGACCCAAGAGCAGACTCTCAGAGGCTGTGAAGATTGGCTAAAGACCACACTCAATTTTACGCGCCCAACCCGCATGCGGGAGGGGAAGCCAAGGCAATAGAAACCCCGATCCCGCGTGCGGGACCGGGGTGAAGAATTGCAACGCTGCTAGCTATTGACGGCTTGCGGTCCAGCGCACGACGCTTTTGTCGCGAGGATCAGTTGCGGTTCCGCTAAGCGTATCGCCATCGACTGTGAGGTCGACCACCGTGACAACTTCGCCATCGCGCGTGTAGGTTTCA
>JBBKWK010000274.1:0-8412 GCA_037968915.1 Pontixanthobacter sp. | reverse complement strand
CGGATACTTCGCCACGCAGAGCACCCTTCCGCTGCACGCCCCCGATTTCACCAAAATTGCCGATGCCGATTATGCCCCCGCATTCGAGCAGGCGATGAATATCCACAACGCGGAAATTGCCGCGATCGTGAACAATCCGGCCGCGCCGACATTCGATAACACGATTGTCGCGCTGGAAACCTCGGGCAAGATGCTGAACCGTGTGGCGATCGTTTTCTATGCCCTCACCGGTGCAAACACCAACGATACGCTACAGGCGGTCGACACGGATATCAGCCCTAAGCTGTCCGCGCATGGCGACGCAATCACCCTCAACCCCGAACTCTTTGCCCGGGTAAAGGCGGTGTATGACAATCGCGCCGCCCAGGTGAGTTCAGGGAGCATGACAACCGAAGACGTGAAATTGCTGGAAGAAACCTACAAGGACATGGTCCATGCCGGTGCGCAATTGACGCCTGTCCAAAAAGAACAGGTCAAGGCGATCAACACCCGGCTTTCCACGCTGACCACCGATTTTTCCCAGCGCCTGATCGAGGCGAACAAGGCGGGTGCGCTGGTGGTGGATGACAAGGCGATGCTGGCCGGTCTGTCCGATGCGGAAATCACCGCCGCAGCCAAAACAGCTACCGATCGCGGGATGCCCGGCAAATATGTCCTCGCCCTGCAAAACACCACGCAGCAGCCAATCCTGCCGAGCATGGAAAACCGCGCATTGCGCGAAAAACTGTTCAACCAAAGTATCCACCGCGCCGATCAGGGCGGCGATAATGATACAAGGATGTTGATCGCGGAAGTCGCCAAATTGCGCGCAGAAAAGGCCGCACTGTTTGGCACGCCCGACTGGGCAACCTATGCGATGTACGACCGGATGGCGAAGAATCCCAAGACCGCAATCGATTTCATGGAAGCGATGGTCCCCGCCCTCGCCGCGACCCAGCGGAACGAAGCAGCGGTGCTCAACGCAGAGATCAAGAAATCAGGCGGCAATTTCACCGTCAAGCCGTGGGACTGGGACCGTTATGCGGAAAAGGTCCGCAAGGCGAAATATGACCTCGATGAAAACGCTACCAAGCCCTATTTCGAAGTCCACAAGGTGCTGGAAGACGGCGTGTTTTTCATGGCAAACAAGCTGTACGGCCTGAGCTTCGAGAAACGCACCGACCTGCCGGTCTATCACCCTGATGTGTCGACCTATACCGTGTTCGACAAGGATAAGAGCCTGCTCGGCATCTTCTACTTCGATCCATTCCAGCGCGATAACAAGCGCGGCGGCGCATGGATGTCGAACTTCGTTGACCAGTCCTATCTGTACGACACCAAGCCGGTGATCTACAATGTGCTGAACATCCCCAAAGCGCCCGAAGGCGAACCGCAATTGGTCAGTTTCGACAATGTCGAAACCATGTTCCACGAATTTGGCCATGCGCTGCACGGCTTCTTTGCGGACCAGAAATTTGCCAGCCTGTCCGGCACTGCCACGGCCCGCGATTTCGTCGAATACCCCAGCCAGGTCCACGAAATGTGGGCATCTGACCCGCAGGTTCTGGCCAATTATGCCAAGCACTACAAAACCGGCAAGGTTATCCCAGCCGAACTGATTACGAAGATCGATGCGGCATCGAAATTCAACCAGGGCTATGCACTGGGCGAAACGATGGAAGCGGCGTTGCTCGACATGAAATGGCATTCGCTCAGCCCCGCGCAAGCCGCCGCGATCAACACGCCGGAAAAGGTCAACGCCTTCGAACGCAAATCGCTCACCGAACTGGGGCTGGAAGTCGATCTGGTGCCGCCGCGTTACCGTAGCAGCTATTTCAGCCACATCTTCTCCGACCCAACGGGATATTCGGCGGGCTATTACTCTTATCTGTGGACCGAAATGCTCGACCGCGACAGCCGCAAATGGTTCCGCGAAAATGGCGGTTTGACCCGCAAGAACGGCGATCATTACCGCGCCACAGTGCTCAGCCGAGGAGGAACGATGGATTACTTCGAGATGTTCCGGAACTTCGCCGGGCGCGAGCCAGATGTAACCCCGATGCTCGAAGCACGCGGGCTGGTTGAAGCGAAGAAGTAGACTATCAAAACCTAAAAAAGCCCCGCTCCTCAGCCGAGAAGCGGGGCTTTTTTATGGAAGATTTCCGGTCAGAAATTCCCATTGCCGAATGTCTGGTGTGGGGTGCGAAGCGGGGTGTGTGATTTTGTGATAGGGCGTAGAAAAATCGGGCATTCGACAATTCGCTGGTCGCCCCCTATTTTGCTTTCTTGTCGATTAGAACTGCTTGTTGCCACCGGCTTGGCGCCTTGTCGGTGCGGTGTATGCAGCCAGCCCAACAACATGGCCGCCTTTTTCCGTCCAACAGTTCCTCGCAAGTACGCTTAATTCGGCGTTCGCGTGTTTTCGTTTGTTTGGCATCATCGACCCAACAGATAAACTCATTGCGACCCAAGGTCGTCAGGCCCTGCCATAGCGCGAGAATTTCGGGATTTGATTGCAAGGCCGCTTGCATATCGTTCCGTGCTTTGTGGACGGTTCCATGTGAAAAAGTCTCTGTCACGACGCAAATTTATAGCTCATGTGCTTGCCATTGCAAATATTGGTGCCGGCAATCGAGACGAATGGTTCAAGGCGTTAAGCCAATCCTTGGATAGCTGGTCACGACGGGGTTATTGGGCAACCCAAATAGTGACGCTCAGACTGACTTCGTTTGAACTCTTGGATTGACTATCACGGGCGGCATAAGTTCAATTCCAAACACCGAACTCAATTCGGCTGCCACTGCTTTCGCTACTGTTTCCAGCAGTACGTCGCTGGGGGAGGTCGAAGCCGTGCGCAAATGCCTGGCGGATACAAAAGCACATGCACGCGCGGACTTTACCACCTAGATGATGGCCCGCTCACCTTAGAAATAATCATGATGACCGCACAACATGGGCGGGCGGAAACAACCGCTCGCTGGCCGTTTACAGGCCTCAATCCCCTGTCAAAATCCGGTCGACCAATTCCTTCACAGAAGGGGTGTAGTTGTTGGAATAGAACGGGTCCTGCTTGAATTTATACGCAGTATGTCCGGCGAAGGCGAGGTTCTGGTCCGTGTCGCCGCCATGGGCGATATCTTGCAGCGTTTTCTGGATGCAGAAGCTGCGCGGATCGACCAGTCTCCCGGTCGTAAAATCGTCATGGTCTTTCCATGCCGAAAACGCACAGTGCGACAGGCAGCCCATGCAATCCTTTTGATCCTTGCGGATAATGTCGCGGCTTTCGGGCGTGACGTAGACGATTGTGTCGTCGGGCGTTTTCAGCGCTTCTGTTTGGCCTTCGTCGAACCATCTCTTGGCCCGTTCACGGTCCTTCGGCGTGACCCAGAAATTCTTGCCCCGAACGCCAACATCCAGTTGAACGGTATGTTCGCCCGCCGCGACTTTTGAATAGGGAATCTGACGTTCCGAGCGGCCGATCAAATCCCACAGGAACGGGTTCTTGACCGCCGAGGAATAAAAGCCGGTGGGGCTGAATTTGTGCAGCAAGACATCTCCCGGCTCAACCGTGCGAAGCATGTCCTTCCAACCCTGCGGGATCGGGCTTTCGCGGGTCAGCAAGGGCCGCGTGCCGAACTGGAAAGCGATCTTGCCCAATTCGGGATTGTCGATCCAGTTTTCCCACTCACGCAGGAACCACACGCCGCCGGCCATTACGATAGCGGTATCTTCCGATACCCCTTCTGCCCTCATGGTTTCGCGCAGCGCCTTGACGCGCGGATAGGGGTCTTCCGGCTTGGTCGGGTCTTCCGCATTGCTGAGCCCGTTGTGCCCGCCTGCCAGCCACGGATCTTCATAGACCACCGCGGCCATCAATTCGGGCACCTTGTTGTAGGACCGTTTCCACAATGCGCGAAATGCGCGCGCGGAACTGATAATCGGCAAATAACTGACGTTGTAACGCTGGGCGATTTCAGCCAGCTTGTAAGGCATTCCAGCACCGCAAGTGACGCCGGTAACCAGGCCCTTGGTCCGTTCCAGAACACCTTCGAGCACTTCCTGTGCGCCGCCCATTTCCCACAGGACATTGATATTGATTGCGCCCTTGCCGCCGGCAATTTCATGCGCGCGTTTGACCTGTTCGGTGGCGCCGTCGATGGCATATTGGATCAATTGCTGGTGGCGTTCCTTGCGGGTCAACGCGTCATAGACCTGCGGCACGATCTTGCCCTCGGCGTCATAGCTGTCTGCGTTCACTGCGCTGACTGTGGCAATGCCGCCTGCAGCAGCCCATGCGCCGGAACTGGCGTGATTCGTCGCCGACACGCCCTTGCCACCCTCGATCAGCGGCCAGACTTCTTGTCCGCCATAGATTATGGGGCTTAAACCCTTGAATCCCATTTTTTACAGTCCTGCTAATGCGGTCATTTTACCGCTTTACCCGCCACGCCCGGCGACCCCTGGCACGGCTTTATCTGATCCGGTTCCGGCCTCGTAGCCGCTGCCTTGAACTGTGCATAGTACCCTGCCAGTTCCGGCGCATCCTTAAAGGCCACCAGTTCGAAACCGACCTGCCTGAATTCGCAAGACAGCAACAATGGATCAATGCCATGCTGATCAGTCGGCCGGTCTACGTCTACTACTATCACTTGTCCGCCGTCACGCAAAGCAGGCCATAGCCGCCACAGGAACGCATATGGCTCGCGGACCTCGTGATACATGTGGACCAGAAAAATCCGGTCAAAGCTTTTTTCCGGCAACCGCGGATCATCGCCTTCTCCGGGTTTAATGGATACATTATCGAACCGTTCCCGCTCTACGCGCCGGGCCAATCGGTCGAGCGCACCGCGCTCGATATCCTGCGCCAGAACGCGGCCCGATGCCCCCACCCGCTTTGCCAGACGGACCGTATAATAACCCTCACCAGCGCCAATATCGGCAACAGTCATACCCGGCTTGATCTCGGCCAGATCCATGACTTTTTGCGCTTCTCCGACGCTGTCGCGCTGGGTCTCGGTCGAAAACTGGTTTGCACCAAGATCGGAAACGGGCCGGTCGGCGCGCGGGAATTCGCGTGAGGTTTCAGGCCGATCCACATCGTTCGATAATTTTTCGCACCCGGCTGCAGCCAGCAAGGAGAGTGCGCAGCAGGCCGCTCGCAGCATCATTCCCCCGGCTTTCATTCGACGTCCTCCACCTCAACCTTATCGCCCGTAACGCGCTGCGCCAGGGCGGCTGAGATGAATTCATCTATCCCGCCGTCGAGCACGTCATCGGGCGATGGTGAGGTTACGCCGGTGCGTAAATCTTTCACCATCTGATAGGGTTGCAAGACATAACTGCGGATCTGGTGTCCCCAGCCGATGTCGGTCTTTTCCTGATATTCGCCGGAAGCTACCGCTTCGCGTTCAGCCATTTCCTTCTCGAACAGACGCGCTTTGAGCATGTTCATCGCGGTGGCGCGGTTCTTGTGCTGGCTGCGGTCGTTCTGGCTGGCGACCACGATGCCGCTGGGCTGGTGGGTAATCCGAACCGCGGAATCGGTCGTGTTGACGTGTTGGCCGCCCGCACCGCTGGCACGATATGTGTCGATTTTCAGATCGCTTTCGTTGATCTCGATATCGATGTCATCGTCGATCACCGGGTAGACCCAAACCGAACTGAAACTGGTGTGGCGCTTCGCTGCGCTATCATACGGACTGATCCGGACCAGCCGGTGAACGCCGCTCTCGGTCTTGGCATAGCCGTAAGCGTTCTCGCCCTTGACCAGCAGCGTGGCGGATTTAATTCCGGCCTGATCACCGCCGTGGTAATCGACGATCTCGACCTTGTAGCCCTTGCGGTCAGCCCAGCGCGAATACATCCGCTGGAGCATTTCGGCCCAATCCTGGCTTTCGGTGCCGCCCGCGCCCGCGTGAATTTCGATATACGTGTCGTTGCCGTCGGCTTCGCCCGCAAGCAGCGCCTGTACTTTGTCGGCGTCGGCGCGTTTGGCGAGCTTTTCGAGGCTGGCCATACCTTCGGCGGCGATATCATCATCGCCTTCCGCTTCGCCCATTTCGACAAATTCAACCGCATCTGACATTTCAGAAGAAATTTCGCGCACTGTCCCGATCGCGCCTTCCAGTCGGCGGCGTTCGCGCATGACAGCTTCCGCAGCCTTGGGATCGTCCCACAGCGTTGGATCCTCGACCCGCGCATTGAGTTCATCGAGCCGCCGCAACGCGCGCTCCCAATCGAGCGAAAGACGTACGAGCGCCAGCGCTGCCTCGATCCGGTCAATATGGGCCTGACCCTCGGCACGCATGGTCAAATTCTCCGTGAAATGGGCCGCCCGCTTAGCGGACGCGCCTCGATTGTAAAGGTTGGCAGAATATGGTGATCGGGTCAGGCGAGCTAGTAAAGCCCGCCCTGCTCCTCGACGAAATCGGCTTGTTTTTCGACTGGAGCTGCCTTCTTGGGCGCTTCCGCTGCCGCTTTGCCGCCGCGCCGGATCAGCGCCAAGATTTCCTTGCGTTTGGTTTCAATCTCGTCCTGGCGGGTGCTGCGCGGAGGTTCGGTGTCGGGCTTGAATGCTTCCCAGATAACCGAGGCTTTGGGATCATCACTGCCCCCGCCGGCAAATACACGCTTGCCGGATATCCGGTCGATTCGGACCATCCGCACACCCTTGGGCGCTGGGAAAGGATCGTCGCTCCACCGCTTTTTGCTAGCGGTGACAAAATTCTTGAAGATCGGCGCGGCGGTGTTTCCGCCCTGAACGTATCCGCCCATATTACGCGGCGTATCGAACCCTAGATACGTTCCAGCCACAAATTCAGGTGTGCCGCCCACGAACCACGCATTAGTCGGGCCGCTGGTGGTGCCAGTCTTGCCGAACAAGGGAAGATCAAGGTCGCGCAGGCGGGTTGCCGTGCCGCGTGTAACCACGCCCTGCAACATATGGACGGTCTGAAATGCGGTGCGCGCATCCATCACCTGTTTGCCGCCCGGTGCGAGCCGGGGCATGGTCTTGCCGTCCCATTCAGCCATGTTGCAGCGGCCGCATTTGCGCTTGTCTGCGCGCCAGATCACTTTGCCGCGGCGATCCTGCACATAATCGATTACGCTCGCCTGATATTGCCTGCCCTGATTGGCGAGTGCGGCATAGGCGTTGACCATCTTCAGTACCGTCGTGTCGCCCGCCCCCAGCGCAAAGGCCGGATAGGGCTCATAGCTGCCAATTCCGACCCGCTTGAAGGTATTGATGACATTGGGCATCCCCGCGTCCATCGCGATATGGACCGTCATCAAATTGCGCGATTGTTCGAGACCCCAGCGCATCGTGTGAACACCGCCGCCGCCGCCGCCGAAATTGCGAAAACATTTCTCGCCCAATCGCGCGCCTTGATAGACACAATAACTTTGATCAGGCACCTCTGTCGCGGGTGTCATGCCGTTATCCAGACCGGTCGCGTAAACGAATGGCTTGATCGTCGAACCTGGCTGGCGCTCAGCCTGAGTGGCGCGGTTGAAAGAACCCAAGCGGCTATCAAACCCGCCCTGCATCGCCAGCACCCGGCCGGTTTGCGGGTCTTGGGCAACAAACCCGCCGGAAACTTCTGGGATGGTTCGCACCGTATAGGCGCTGCCGGTTGGTGATGCTGCTATAACATCGCCCGTCTTCAGCGCATTGGGCACACCGCCGAGCGGGGCCGTCGTCCCATCAGCAAAGCCAATTGTCGCGCTGGAGCCATTTCGTTCGGTCACAACACCGATCCGCCAGTTCTTGTAATTGATGCCCAGATAGGAACTGGCAAGTTGGCTAGTCAGGCTTCCATCCGATGCCTTCAACGTTGCGATCGGTCCGGTCCATCCGCGATTGCCGTGATAGGACAGCATGCCCGAACGCAATGCATCACGCGCCGCGATCTGCAATTCGGGATCGAGCGAGGTTCGAACCCATAGGCCGCCGCTATAAACGCTGTTCTTGGACGTATCGGCCGTTTCGCCAAATTGATCCATCAGCTGGCGGCGCACCTCTTCCAGGAAATAACCCGCATCAACCGACCGCTTGTCTTCCTGCTGCTTGATGATCCCGAGTGGTTTGGCTTTTGCCAAGCTGGCCTGTGCAGTGGTGACAAAATCATTTTCCGCCATCTGATCGAGGACGAAATTGCGCCTTGTCATTGCAAGACCGAAATTTTTCTCGCGGCTGTAAGTTTCGGGCGCCTTTGGCAGGATCGCCAGATAGGCTGCTTCATGCAATTCCAGATCGCCGACATCCTTGTCAAAATAGGCCCGCGATGCGGCCTGGACGCCGAAGCTACGCCGACCCAGCGGGATTTCGTTAAGGTAAAGCTCAAGGATTTGCTGCTTGTTCAACACACCCTCGATGCGGCGGGCGAGCATCATTTCTTTCAATTTGCGGGTGATCGAATATTCATTGGTCAG
>JBBKWK010000273.1:0-3175 GCA_037968915.1 Pontixanthobacter sp. | reverse complement strand
TTGGCCAGCATCCTGACCTACCATGTGGTTCCCGGCCGGGTCACAGCCAGCGATCTGGTGAGCATGATCCGTGCAGGCAACGGTTCGGCCAAGCTGACCACCGTAAATGGCGGCACGCTCACGGCGCGGTTGATGGGCGGCAAAGTAATGCTGACCGATGCGAAGGGCGGAATGGCGACCGTAACCCAGGCCGATGTGATGCAATCAAATGGCGTGATCCACGTAACCAACTCTGTGTCCCTGCCAGGCTAACCTTCGACAGTGTTCTAATTCGGGCGTGGTCCCTCCCCTCCACTGCGTCCGTACGATCCCGTCCGGTGCCTTCAATGGGCCGGGCGGGATTTTTTGTGGGGGTGAGCAGGCAAAATACCAATTAAAGCCCGGAACAGGATGCACGGTCACGGTAGTCAGCGACCGACCGGACGCCCGAGCCAATGCGAGGGAAGCCAAGCGAGCCGGACGTCTCGCGCCCGGCATTTGAGGGGCCGAGCGCTAGCTCGGCACAATCAAATCACGCCGCCTCTTCCTTTTTCTTCTTGCCGGAGTTCGAGACCACGCGGACGGGTTCCTTGCGGCCTTCGACCACATCCTTGTCGATCACGATTTCAGTGACGCCGTCCATATCGGGCAGGTCAAACATCGTATCGAGCAGCAGTCCTTCGACGATCGAGCGCAACCCGCGCGCGCCGGTTTTGCGCAGGATCGCCTTTTCCGCGATGGTTTCCAGCGCGTCCTGAGTAAATGTCAGCTCGACATCTTCCAGTTCAAACAGCTTGGCATATTGTTTGGCCAAGGCGTTTTTCGGCTGGCTAAGAATTTCGACCAGCGCGCCGACATCCAGATCACGCAGAGTGGCAATAACCGGCAGTCTGCCGACGAATTCAGGGATCAAGCCGAATTTCAGCAAATCTTCCGGTTCGGCTTTCTCCAGCAACTCACCCACGCGGCGTTGGTCGGGATCGGCGACATGCGCGCCGAAGCCAATCGAGCGTTTTTGCAAACGGTCGGCAATGATTTTATCCAACCCGGAGAACGCGCCGCCGCAGATGAACAGAATGTTGGTGGTATCAACCTGCAGAAATTCCTGCTGTGGATGTTTGCGGCCACCCTGCGGCGGGACAGAAGCGGTGGTGCCTTCCATCAGCTTGAGCAAGGCCTGCTGCACGCCTTCGCCCGATACGTCACGAGTGATCGAGGGATTTTCCGCCTTGCGAGTGATTTTGTCGATTTCGTCGATATAGACGATCCCGTGCTGCGCCTTTTCGACATTATAGTCGGATGACTGAAGCAATTTCAGGATGATATTTTCAACATCTTCGCCGACATAACCCGCCTCGGTCAGCGTGGTCGCGTCAGCCATGGTAAACGGCACATCGAAAGTGCGCGCCAGCGTTTGTGCCAGCAAGGTCTTGCCGCAGCCGGTAGGGCCAACCAACAGGATATTGGATTTCGCCAATTCAACTTCGCCGGATTTACCGCCGTGCTTCAGCCGCTTGTAATGGTTATGGACGGCAACCGACAGCACGCGCTTGGCGCGGTCTTGCCCGATCACATAATCATTCAGCGTGGTGAAGATATCCATCGGCGTAGGAACGTCGCCATCCTTGCGCCCGGCGATACCCGCCTTGGTTTCTTCGCGGATGATATCGTTGCACAATTCGACGCATTCGTCGCAAATGAACACGGTCGGTCCCGCGATCAATTTGCGCACTTCGTGCTGCGACTTGCCGCAGAAACTGCAGTAAAGGGTACTCTTGGAATCAGTTCCGCTCAATTTAGTCATATCCCGTTTTCCCGAATCCCTGCACCGAAACAATGGGCGTGGATTCGCCCGACTGTAAAGCCGGATGGCTGATAATCAACATCTAGGGCTACTATACGCTGTCTTACGGACAGCTGAAGCAGCAAGGTTGCTAAAATGCTACAATCAAAATGTCCCGTGGCAAGACTCGCATTTAACGGGACATTGTTAATTCTAGATGGAGAAATTTATTCCGGCGCGCCGCCCGAACCCTTTTCATCCGAAGGTTCTTCGCCTTCGGGACGGGTTTCGAACACCTTGTCCACCAAACCGAATTTCATCGCCTCGTCCGCTTCGAGGAAGGTATCACGGTCCATAGCCTTCTCGATTTCTTCGAGGGTTTTGCCGGTATACTTAACATACAGCGCATTCATGCTGGCTTTGATCCGCAGGATTTCACGGGCCTGAATCTCAATATCCGAAGCCATACCGCGTGCGCCGCCAGAAGGCTGGTGGATCATGATTCGCGAATTGGGCAGCGCAACCCGCATGCCCGGTTCACCAGCCGCGAGCAGGAAGCTGCCCATCGAAGCGGCCTGGCCCAAGCAAACAGTTGAAATGCGCGGTTTGATGTATTGCATCGTGTCATGGATGGCCATGCCGGCAGTCACCACGCCGCCGGGCGAGTTAATATACATCGAAATTGGCTTCGAGGGATTTTCGCTTTCGAGGAACAGCAATTGCGCGGTAATCAGCGATGCCATCCCGTCTTCCACTTGTCCGGTAACGAACACGATCCGTTCGCGCAGCAGGCGGCTGAAAATATCAAAACTGCGCTCGCCCCGGCTTGTCTGTTCGACGACCATTGGCACCAATGCGCCGGTCACGGGGTCTTGGGTAAACTGGCCCTGTGTTCCGTGGGTTTCGCCGGAGGTGCCAAACAGGTCGATCATGGGAATCCTTAAGTCTTGTAAATAAGACCGCCTATGTCGCGACTGCGCAGCCGATGTTCAAGGGAATTAACCCTTCGTCTGTTGAAACGGCTGTCTTTGAACGTTAACGGGCCTCGCCGTTCATCGTATTGGGACCCCCGCCGGTCGATGTATCCTGTTGCTTTGCTTGGCGATGTAACAGAGCCCGCAAGGAAGGAACGTATCTCTATGGCCGCTTGCCCCCCTCGCGGCGCCTGGCTGCATCAATGCTGGCTGTTTCGGTTGCAATCTTCAGCGCACCGGCCGCGGCGCAGGACGTTGACAATATACCGGCGCCTGAATCAATCGATATGGCGCAGACCGCCGAATTGGCTGCAAGCACCGACGAATCAGGTTCTGCCCAGATTTTTCAGCCCGAATTTTTTGCCCGTTTTGCGCCCCGCAACGCGCTGGATATGGTTGAGCGCGTTCCCGGTTTTACCATTCAGGGCGGCGGTAATGG
>JBBKWK010000272.1:0-23348 GCA_037968915.1 Pontixanthobacter sp. | reverse complement strand
TCCGGGCCGCCAATCGCTTCGATCACCTTGCGGCCCATCGCACGTTTCCGGTGGTCGTTGGCTTTTACCACTGCTTCGACAATACGGATCGGGCTATCGTAATCCTCGGCCGTTTTCAGCAGCGCCAGAGTGTCCTTGGGAAAACAGGAGCCGCCATAGCCGGGGCCGGCGTTCAAAAACTTGGGACCGATACGTTTGTCGCTACCAATCCCACGGCTGACATCTTGCACATTGGCGCCCACTTTCTCGCACAGATCAGCCATTTCATTGATGAACATGATCTTGGTCGCGAGGAAGGCATTGCCGGCGTATTTGATCAACTCCGCGCTGCGGCGGCTGGTGAATAGGATCGGCGATTCGTTGAGAAACAGCGGCCGGTAAACTTCGCGCATCACCTCGCGGCCAAATTCCTCCTCTGCCCCGATCACGATACGGTCGGGGTGCTTGAAATCACCGATCGCCGCGCCTTCGCGCAGGAATTCCGGGTTGGATACCACAGCGACCTTATGCTTCGTGCTGCTGCTCCGCAGGATCCGTTCGACCTCGTCGCCGGTACCGACCGGGACGGTGGATTTTGTGACCACTACAGCATCATTGGACAGGCTCGTGCCGATTTCCTCCGCCACGGCATACACGAAGGACAGATCGGCATGACCGTCGCCGCGCCGGGAAGGCGTACCCACCGCAATGAAGATCGCCGCCGCTCCGGCAATTCCCTCGGCCAGATCGGTCGTAAACGTCAAGCGGCCAGATTTCACGTTGGTTCCGACGAGCTCCGCCAAACCCGGCTCGTAAATCGGCATCACCCCGTCATGCAGACGGTCAATCTTCGATTGATCCTTGTCGATGCACACCACATCATGACCGAAATCCGCAAAACATGCGCCCGATACCAAACCCACATAGCCCGATCCAACCATCGCGATTTTCATGTCGTATTCCTTGTTATTGGCGGCCCGGGCGGTGTGCAGGGCATAATCGGGTGTATCTTACATTTTCTGACGCTGGTGGTGCCAGTGAACTAAGGTCGCAAGGCCCCGTTTGGCGTCGGTTTGCGGTTGATAGCCGAAACCGCTTAGAATTGTATCAATTTGCACGGCGGTGACACCTTGTCAGCGGAAAGCTGAAGTTGCGCAGAGCGGGCAATAGCATTCTTGGCGAATAAGGCCCCTGCAACCCGGGATCAACCGGCTTTACCAGTCAAACTTACCGATATTTTAACCCCATAATGCCAAGGCTGGCGGTGAGTTTATCATTGCGGAGACTACTTAATGCACGGCGACCAGAAGCCTGAAGTCTGTGTTATCGGGTTGGGCTATATCGGCCTTCCTACTGCCGCGATCATCGCCAGGGCGAATTGTCAGGTAACCGGTATCGATGTGTCGGACCATGTGGTCGACACGATCAATCGCGGTGAAATTCATATCGAGGAAGTCGATCTGGACGGGTTGGTGCAGGGCGTGGTCCAGCGCGGAACGCTCAAGGCCTCGACCCAGATCGTACCTGCCGATGTATTTGTAATCGCCGTGCCGACACCATTTGAAAAAGACGGGCAGCATACGCCGGACACGTCCTATGTGATGGCTGCAGCCACCGAAGTGGCAGGCGTGCTGAAAAAGGGCGATGCGATCATTCTGGAATCGACCTGTCCGGTTGGCACGACCGAAGCGATGAGGGACTTGATTGCCGGCCTTCGGCCCGATTTAAAGCTTCCAGGGCAGACCAGTGCAACGCCCGATGTCTCGATTGCCTATTGTCCTGAACGGGTTCTGCCGGGAAAGATTCTCGAAGAATTGACCCACAATGACCGTTCGATCGGCGGGATCACGCCGCGCTGTGCGCGCAAAGCGCTGGCATTTTACAAACGGTTTGTGCGCGGCACCTGCGTCACAACCGATGCCCGCTCAGCGGAAATGACCAAATTGGTCGAAAACGCATACCGCGATGTCAACATCGCCTTCGCCAATGAATTGTCGATGATTTCCGACACTATGGGGCTGGACGTGTGGGAAGTCATCAAGCTCGCCAACCGCCACCCGCGGGTCAATATCTTGCAGCCAGGACCTGGAGTGGGCGGACATTGCATTGCGGTCGACCCCTATTTCATCATTCACAGCGCACCCGACCATTCTCCGCTGATCCGCACCGCGCGCGAGGTCAATGACGCGAAAATGCACCATGTCATTGCGCAGGCAAAAACATTGATCGCCGCCAACCCTGGCATTCCGGTGGCGTGTCTTGGTTTGGCGTTCAAAGCCAATATTGACGATTTCCGCGAGAGCCCGGCGCGCTTTGTAGCTGCGTCACTCGCGCGCGAATTTGGCGACCGGATAAATATTGTCGAGCCTTATGCCGCCGAACTGCCGCCCGAATTCGACGGGACAGGCGCTGCGCTGATCGATATCGATACTGCGTTGGAAGATTGCGGTATTCTGATCGCCTTGGTTGACCATGACGTATTCCGGGTCATCCCGGCTGAGGAGCGTCAGGGCGCGCTGGTTTATGATACTCGCGGTATTTGGCCCGATGCCAATATTCCGCCGGCCCCGCAGAAACTGCGTATCGCCAGCTAGTTCAGGAACGTACTGCGAAAATAGGCAATAGTCAGGTCAAGACCCTCGCTTAGATCAACCTTTGGCCGCCAATCCAGCAGCTCTTGCGCCTGGGTGATATCCGGCTGGCGCTGCAAGGGGTCATCAGGCGGGAGCGGATGGCTAATCAGCCTGGATTTGCCCCCGACCTTTTTCAGAACCTGTTCCGCCAATTCGCGAATGGATATCTCGTTCGGATTCCCGAGGTTGATCGGCCCGGTCACCTCCGCCCCTGTTTCCATCAACGCGAGGATGCCCCTGATTAGGTCGTCGGCGTAACAGAACGAACGGGTTTGCGAACCGTCACCATAAATGGTGATGTCATGCCCTTGCAGCGCCTGCATGATGAAATTGGATACGACACGCCCGTCATCCGCATGCATTCGCGGGCCGTAAGTATTGAAGATACGCGCGACTTTCACATTGATTTGGTGCTGACGGTGATAATCGAAGAACAAAGTTTCAGCGCACCGTTTCCCCTCGTCATAGCAGCTGTGGATTCCGATGGGATTGACGTTCCCCCAATAGCTTTCCGGCTGAGGATGGACCGCCGGGTCGCCATAAACCTCGCTGGCAGAGGCCTGAAAAATCAGCACTTTGAGACGCTTCGCCAGCCCCAGCATATTGATTGCGCCGTGAACGCTCGTCTTGGTCGTTTGCACGGGGTCATGTTGATAGTGAATCGGCGAGGCCGGACATGCCAGATTGAAGATCATATCGACTTCGACGAACAGCGGAAAACACACGTCATGACGCAGGAACTCGAAACGTGGATTGCCAATCAAATGGTCAAGATTGCTCTTGTCGCCGGTAAACAGATTGTCGACGCAAAGCACTTCGTCCCCGCGGCCCAATAGGCGGTCAATCAGATGCGAGCCCAAAAAGCCTGCTCCGCCGGTGACTAGAACACGGCGGCGGTCGAAAGCCGATTTCCTCACCGGAGCACTCCTCGAAATACTAAGCCGCGCTATGGGGCCGAGCAGAGACCAAGTCTAGCACGGGCCAGCGATTGGTGGACTAGATCCCGTAATATTCGCGGTACCAGGCGACGAACTGGCGAATACCCTCGTGCACATCGGTTTGTGGAACATAGCCGGTCAATTCCTTCAGCAAAGTCGCATCTGCCCAAGTTGCCGGAACATCGCCCTTTTGCATGTCCATGTAATTGCGAATTGCCTCGCGTCCGCATTCCTGTTCGATTGCATCAATGAAATCGGTAAGCTTCACCTTATCGCTATTACCGATATTGACCACGCGGAACGGCGCTGCTGCAGACAGGCTATCATATTCGGCAATATCTTCGGCGGTCTCAGGCCGCTCTGGCACCGCATCGATCAGCAGGCGTATCCCGTACACTAGATCCGTCACATAGGTGAAATCACGGAACATCTCACCGTGATTGTAAATGTCGATCGGCGTGCCTTCGAGAATTCCCTTGGTGAATTTAAACAAAGCCATATCGGGCCGGCCCCACGGGCCATAGACTGTGAAGAAACGAAACATTGTTGTCGGCAAATTCCACAGATGGGCATAGCTGTGGCCCATCGATTCATTGGCCTTTTTAGTCGCAGCATATAGGGTTAGCTGCGTGTCGCATTTCTCGCGTTCGTTGAACGGCATCACCTCGTTGGCGCCATAGGCTGAACTGGTCGAAGCCATCAGCAGATGGTCGACAGCAAGTACGCGGGCGCATTCCATCACATTGAAAGTGCCGATAATATTCGCGTCGATATAGGCGCGCGGGTTTTCCAGACTGTAGCGCACGCCAGCCTGGGCTGCGAGATGGACGATAACATCGGGCTTTTCTGCCATCATCAGATCATGCAGTGTGTCGAAATCTTCCAACATGCCGATCTGCGCACTGAAATGTTCGTTTTGCAGCAACATCTGGTGCCGCCGCTCCTTGATCCGGACGTCGTAATAGTCGGTCATGCCATCATAGCCGACCACTGCGAAACCTTCATTGAGCAGCAATTGTGCGAGGTGAAAGCCAATAAACCCGGCCGTCCCGGTAATGAATACCTTGCGCATGTCGGCTCCTAAAGCGTCCAGTCAGCGGCGCCGCCCAGCACGCCCTTCAAGTCGGCAAGAGTTCCACCGGATTTGTTGAGTTCGCGGAACCGCTCATGACCCATCTCAAGATATTCGCGGTGCGGCACAGCCAATAGAACCATATCGTAGGTCCGGCTGAGCGCGTTATCATCGAGTGTTATCCCATATTCGTGATGCGCTTCTGCTGCATCTGCATGGGGATCGTGCACAGTGATATCATGCCCTCGTTTGGCTAGGCTGGCGACGAGATCGGCGACTTTGCTGTTGCGCAAATCAGGAACGTCTTCCTTGAAAGTAAGACCTAGCACCAATGCCGTGCCGCTTATCCCGTCCCGGGCCTCGTGCAACTGGTCTGCGACCCAGTCAGCCATGGAGTCGTTAACGCCTCGGCCTGCCAGAATAACCCTGGGATCGTAACCCAACTCTTCTGCGCGGTGCGAGAGATAATAGGGATCAACTCCGATGCAATGTCCGCCCACCAAGCCAGGCGAAAATGGCAGGAAATTCCATTTTGTTCGCGCTGCTTCGAGTACGTCCCAGGTTGATAGGCCCATCCGTCCAAAGATCTGCGCGATTTCATTCATAAAGGCGATATTGATGTCGCGTTGGGCATTTTCGATTACTTTGGCAGCCTCAGCTGCCTTGATCGAAGCGGCGCGAAAAACACCTCCGCTGGTAATGGCACCGTAAAGGTCCGCCACTTTGTCGAGGACTTCGGGGGTCTGACCGGAAACGACTTTGGTGATCTTGTCTATGGTGTGTTCGCGGTCGCCCGGATTAATCCTTTCCGGACTATAGCCGAGGAAGAAGTCGGCGCCGCAAACAAGCCCCGAAACCTGTTCGAGAATCGGCGCGCAAATGTCTTCGGTAACGCCGGGATAAACAGTACTTTCATAAACCACGATTGGGCGGCGCCCCTCAGCAACGCTGCGCGCTATCATTTCACCGACAGTCCGCGAAGCTGCCTCAATAATCCCAAGGTCAGGTCGGTTCGCGCCATCGATTGGAGTAGGTACCGTGACAATATAGAAATCGGATGCCGGACAGGCGCCAGGTTCGCAGGTTAGCGAAAGCGTCGATGCCCGCATTCTGTCCCGGTCGATTTCTCCGGTGCGGTCATGCCCGTTTTCCAATTCGGAAATACGACGCGAATCGACGTCCAAGCCGAAGGTATCGAAGTGTTTGGCAAGGGCCACAGCGAGAGGCAAGCCGACATAGCCGAGCCCGATGACCGTGACGGTACAGGGGGTCTTCGTCATAAGTATCTTAAAGCCTTATAATTCAGAACGAATGCCTTGGGAGAAGGCGATACGAGCGGGCCTTTAAAGGGGTGAAGGCCGACAATCAACAGTTTGGCCATGACAAGATATTGGGAACTGAGCGAATTAGAGTTTTGATCCTGCTAAAAATTGTGGCTGGATTGGGTGCTCCGCAGTTGCCTTGAATATTGATCAGTGGCAGGCGCTCTGCGCACACCAATATCTTTCCACATTCCGCGGGTTCTCCATGTCGCCAATTTTAACAGGAAACAGGCCGGTGAGCGGCCGCTTCTGGATTATTGCATCCTACATCGCTCTGGTTTTTTTGCTCGGCGGCAGTGCACGGCATGATATCGCTACACTGGTTATCCTGCGGCCCTTGGCGATTGCCGCGATCGCTTATGCACTGGTGGTGATTTCCGGCGTCAATATCCGTACATTCAGCGCCCAGATTGGGTTATTCTCGGCTCTGATTGTCATGGTGGGCATCCAGGTTATTCCGCTGCCACCGTCTGTCTGGCAGAGCCTGCCATATCGCGAGTTCATCGCTCAAATCGATGCCGCTGTTGGGCTGGATCAGCAATGGAGGCCAATCTCGATTGCGCCGGAGCGGACCTGGAATTCCCTTTACGCATTACTGGTGCCGATGTCGGTCGTGCTGCTGGTCTGCAGTCTTGACCGCGAGGAACGCTTCGCGCTGTTACCGGTAATAATTTTGCTCGGGATATTTTCCGGCGCGCTCGGTCTTGTACAGATTGGCGCAGGGTCGCAGAGTCCACTGTATTATTACCGTATTTCCAACAATGATTCTGCCATTGGGCTGTTAGCGAACCGAAATCACCATGGCGTTTTTCTGGCAACGTTATTCCCGATGCTGGCAGTTTTTGCTTCGTTGGAATCCCGGAGCGTTGATGTACGGAGAATCCGTACCTTTGCTTCGATTGCACTTGCGGCGATCCTGATTCCGCTCATTCTGGTCACAGGCTCGAGGGCAGGTTTGTTGTTCGGCGCCGTGGGGCTGGCTTCTGTCCCGTTTCTATATTCTCGCCCGACCGGTGAAGTTGTCACAAGGCGCAGCGGTCAGACCAAGTTGCCGCTCGCGGCCATTATTGGCGGTTCGGTTGGTGCGCTGCTCCTGATCCTTGCCGGTCTGATTTTTTCGCGCGCCGAAGCGCTTGATCGGCTTATCGGCGGCGCTCAAAATGATTTCAGATGGGAAATCTGGCAGCCAAGTCTGGATTTGGCGATGCGTTATTTCCCCATTGGATCAGGGGTGGGGACATTTGTCGAAGCATTTCAGCGTGATGAACCATTCGCGACGCTGGCGCCCACTTATGTAAATCATGTGCATAATGATTGGCTGGAATTGTTGCTCACCGGCGGTGTGCCAGCGGTTGTTCTGGTGATCTTGGCGATTTCGGTATGGGCAAGAGGCACGCTGAGGGCTTGGTATACCAAGGGAGTATCGCGCGATAATAAGTTCGCGCGAATGGCTTCGGTAATTGTGGCTATGCTTGCCGGATCGAGTTTTGTTGACTATCCGCTGCGAACTCCGCTCATGGCCTGTCTTTTCGCGATCGTCGCAATATGGATGGGTCCAGCGCACATTTTTCGGAAGGTAGCCAATTTTGAGGCAAGTGACGGAAATGCGCCCAATAAATCTTGAGTTAATGCCGCACGCTGTTCAGCAATCGGTATGTTTCTACAACGAAAGTGTAATTTGATGCGCGTCGGAATGTTGATCGCGATTTGCTTCCTGTTCCTGTCGGCGTGCGGCTCGCCGACACGCTATGGTCCTGTGCAAACGGCCAACGGCCCCAGCTCGGATATAAGCGTACTGGCAGCAGATGATTTGCCTGCCCCGACGGCGCGTGATCGCTCGGTGCAGTTTCGGCCATATCGAATTGGTCCGTTTGACCGGCTGGCGATTGACGTATTCGGCGTTGAAGAACTGACCCGCAAAGAATATCGGACAGATGCAGGGGGTCGCGTCTCGTTCCCACTGGCGGGTGTAATCGAAGCAGGCGGGCTGACCCCGGCAGAATTGGAAAACGAAATCGCGGAGCGTCTGCGCGGGCGCTATATTCGCAACCCGCAAGTCACCGTCAATCTTGTTGAAACCGTAAGCCAGGTTGTCACGGTTGACGGACAGGTACGCCAGCCAGGTCTCTATCCGGTGGTCGGCCGGATGACCTTGATGCAGGCCGTCGCTACCGCCAAGGGCCTAGAAGAATTCGCCAAGCAAGATGAAGTAGTCGTGTTTCGCACCGTGGATGGTCAGCGTATGGCGGCGATATATAATCTTAAAGCTATTCGAAGCGCGACATACGAAGATCCCGAAATTTACGCGAATGACATCATAATCGTCGGCGAATCTAGCCAGCGGCGTTTGATTCGCGATGTGATCGGATTGACGCCAACGCTGCTGTCCCCCCTCATAATCCTGTTGACCCGCTGATCAGTGCATCTGGCGATCCCATTGGAATGGTTGCAATGAACGATACTACACTGCTCCCGGCAGAAGATTACATGAATGAATCCTATCAGGGTCACGATGGCCTTGCTGCGCAGAACGCAGGGGCCCCGATTCTGCTGCAGTATTTGCAGATTTTGATACGGTGGAAGTGGGTTGTGTTGGGCATTATGGTGGCCGCGCTGGCCGCCGGCACAATCATAACTCTGCTTTCAACTCCGCAATTCACCGCGACTACGCGGATCGAAATCAATCGCGAACAGCAGAACGTGACCAAGGTCGAGGGGATCGAATCCCCGCAGGCGACTCAGGACGACGAATTTTATCAAACCCAATATTCCAACCTTGAGGCGCGGTCACTCGCACAGCGGGTTGCGCGGCAGTTGCGTCTGGCCAACAATGAAGCGTTCTTCGCAGCGCACGGTGTCGAGATTTCCGGCGGTCTGCTTGGCGGTGACGCTGCCGCCCCAACAGCAGGAGATTCAAGGGAAAAGCAGTTTCGTGAAGCTGTTGATCTGCTCCTGGATCACGTCACAATTTCACCGATCACCCGTTCGCGGCTTGTCGATATAAGTTATTCCAGCGGATCGCCGGACATTTCCGCGACGATTGCAGATGCGTGGGCAGCGCAGTTTGTAGCCACCACGATCGATCGCCGCTTTGATTCGACAGCCGACGCACGCAAGTTCCTAGAAATGCGGCTTGCTGAACTTGGTGCGCGGCTTGAAGATTCAGAACGTGCGGCCGTGGCCTATGCTGCAAACAAGAACATTGTGGCTCTCGGTCAGAGTGAGAGTGCAGATGGCAAGACCATCGTCGAACGGACCCTTGTTTCCAGCGACCTTGAAGCATTGAACTCCGCTTTGGCAGAAGCCACCACGGAGCGTGTTGCCGCTGAAAGCCGTGCAAAGACACGTGGCTCCACAGCGGAAAGTGCGAACAACCCCGCAATTTCAAATCTACGCCAGCGCCGTGCGCTAGTGGCAGCGGAATATGCCGAATTGATGGTCCAATTCGAACCCGGCTATCCGCGTGCGAGGGCGTTGCAGGAACAAATTCAATCGCTGGACGGAGCTATTGCCAGGGAAGAAACGCGAATTTCATCGGGTCGTACAACAGCTTATCGCGAGGCTGCGGCACGAGAAAATGATTTACGGAACCGCGTACAATCGCTGAAATCGCAGCTATCTGGGCAGCGGCGCGACCAGATCCAATATAATATTTTTCAGCGTGAAGCGGACACCAATCGCCAGCTCTACGACAGCCTGTTGCAGCGGTATAAGGAAATTGGTGTTGCCGGGGTTGCGCTTAGCAATATTGCGGTAGTCGATCAGGCACAGGTTCCGAACAAGCCATCGTCACCCAATCTTTTGCTGAATATCGCACTGGCTTTTGTCGCCGGGATTGGGCTTTCGTTCCTGGTGCTGGTGGGACTTGAGCAGATTGACGAAGGCTTGCGCGATCCATCCTCGGTTCGGCGTCTGTTGGACTTGCCGCTGCTCGGTTCGGTCCCGATGGCGGACGACAATGAAGATGCAACCGAAGCACTCAGAGATTCCAAGTCGCAATTGTCCGAGGCCTACTTCAGCGTTCAATCGAACCTGTCTTTCGCGACCGACCATGGCTTTCCTCGATCGCTAATGACTACCAGTTCGCGCCCTGCAGAAGGCAAGACCACATCGACGGTGGCCTTGGCGACAGCCCTTGGGCGGACCGGCAAACGGGTGCTGCTGATAGATGCGGACATGCGCTCGCCATCGTGTCACGAATTTTTCGGGGTTCCCAACGATGCGGGGCTCAGCAATATGCTGACGGGCAACAAGGAACTCGCCGAAGTTGTGGTGGACACCGGGTTGCGCGGCTTGAGCATGATGCCAGCCGGCCCCACTCCGCCAAGCGCGGGCGAATTGCTCAGTGGCGACCGACTTGGCATGATTATAGAAGAAGCGCTGACCCAATTTGACCACGTTCTGGTGGATAGCCCGCCCCTCTTGGGTCTGGCCGATGCCCCGCTTATTTCGCGCGCGGTTGAAGGAGCTGTTTTCGTTATCGAAGCAGACGGGGTTGCTGTCCGTGGGCTGCGTTCGGCTCTGGACCGTTTGCGGCAGGCCCATGGCCGGATTTACGGGGCGATTATAACAAAGATCGACAGTCGACGCGCAAGTTACGGATATGGCTACGGCTATGGATATGGGTATGGCTCGCAAGAGGACGCCTAACTCGCCCAAGAAGGACCAACGGAAGAAGTTTGGCGCGCTGTCATGGCAGCGACGCAGCTTTTACGCTGTTGTGATCGTCTTGGCCGCGCTCGTCGGCATTCGGGCGGCCGCGTTGCCCCTTACAGCTGTTGCAAGCCGGATTAACCCCGCTCTGGCCGATCGGGTGAGTGACAATCACAGGTCCGAGTTGACGCTGCTGATGGTCCAGGGCCTCAAGAACCCAAAAGTGCTGGCGGAACAGAAAATCGTTGATGTCGCACGCGCCCGACTAACTGAAAATCCGCTTGATGCTCCAGCGATGCGGACGCTGGCGTTTCATTACAGCATTATTGGCGAGAAGCGCAAAGCAGCTGAACTTGCTTTGTTGGCGACAAAAATTTCGCAACGCGACGAGCTCGCTCAATTATTGTTGGCGCAAGACGCGGCAGAAGCGGGCGACGGGGCTGCCGCGATGCGGCATTTCGACATGGCATTGCGCACCACCGATCGTGGGCGTGAACAGATTTTCGAAGTTTTGAGCAAGAGTGGAGACAATCCCGAGGTCTTCGACGCGCTTTTGCTGGTTGCCAATGACCGGTCCGCGTGGATGGATGACTATCTCCTATATTCGGCTCGCACATCGCCGACGGGGCCAAAAAATGCGGCCAAGTTGCTCTTGGCTGGCGATCCGAAGGAAAAACGCGGAATAATAAAGGTTGTCGGGACTGACCTGCTTACTCTCCTGGCTATTCGCGGAGAGTATGATTTGATGCGCCGCCTATACCAATTGATCCGCGGAACTCGCGCAGACATTTCCGGGGACCCACGCCTGACAATTGAGACAATCGCGCCAGAAGCTGGCCCGTTGGCGTGGAACGCCGTGAACGATGTTTCTGTCGGCGGGGCCATCGGTAAGGAAAAAGGGGGCCGGGTAGTCGCAAGTGCCTATGCCTCACGGAACGCCGGCGGTGTCGCTATCCGCCGCACCTTGGCTTTACCGCCGGGCGCATACCGATTGACAGAAACACGCCGCGTGCTCGCAGAAAGCGAAAACGCCAAGGCTTATTGGACCCTGAAATGTCCCGCGCTTCCCGGATCGCCCCAGATCTGGTCGAGTCCTCAAGATCGGCTGGCAGTCACTGCAAAAGGCATTACTGGCCCGACAATCGGGTCCAATTGCACTGTTCAGGAACTGGAACTTAATCTGACCGGAGGAACCTCGATATCCGGGCTTGAGATTATAATCGATTCTTTCGACCTCGCTCGATAATCGTGGAGAGGCCAATTGCGAAAATGCTGTGATGACTGCCCACCAGTTTGACTTCGACATTGTTGTGGTTGGTGCCGGGGTTGTCGGCCTGTCTGCAGCGATGGCCGCCGCAAATGCTGGCCGGTCTGTGCTCATTCTCGAACGCAATGCACATTTTGGCCAGGAAACCAGCGCCCGCAACAGCGAGGTTATCCACGCTGGGATCTATTATGCGCCCGGCTCACTCAAAGCCAGAATGTGCATTGAAGGACGCCAGCGACTTTATGAATTCGCGGATGCGAATAATGTGCCGTTCAGACGGTGCGGCAAGTTAATCGTGGCCAATCGCGACACACAATTGGCTGAGCTTGAGGCAATTGAACGGCGCGCCCGTGAGTGCGGATTGACCGATCTCACGCTGCTTGATGGTAAAGAAATCCGCATCAAGGAGCCCGCGCTGCACGCGGCTGCCGGCCTGTATTCGCCGTCAACCGGCATTATCGATTCCCACGCATATATGACGGCGTTGCTAGGCCTCGCAGAAAATTCCGGCGCGCAGTTGGTCACGCGGTGCGAAGTTTCCACCATTAGGCGTGAAGGTCAGCTGTGGCGGGTATCAACTGGGAATTCGCCAGATGAAAGCGTTCTGGCAAGGGCGGTCATCAATTGTGCAGGTCTTATGGCGTCGCACGTCGCGGCTACTATCGAGGGGCTCCCCCCGGCCTATGTACCGCAGACCCGTTACGCAAAGGGCTGTTATTTTTCTTACGGAGGGGAAGTGCCATTTTCCCATCTCATCTATCCCTTGCCGGAACCAGGCGGGCTAGGCACTCACCTTACCCTCGATCTTGCCGGAAGGGCGCGGTTTGGGCCCGACGTTACCTGGGTGGACACCTTGGACTATGGCGTCGATTTGACCGCGAGGGACCGATTTGCCTCGATTGCAGAGAGTTTTTGGCCGGATCTGGACCGAGATCGACTTTCCCCCGATTATGCCGGCATTCGGCCAAAGCTTTCGGGGCCCGGCGATCCTGCTGCCGATTTTCTCATATCCGGACCCGGCGACCATGGGCTTGCAGGGATCGTCAATATGTTTGGTATCGAATCCCCCGGCTTGACTGCTTCACTGCCATTGGGGGCGCACGCCGCAGCAATGGCGACCGAGGGGCTTTAGTCAGGAACGAATGTACTCCACATCGTTTGATTGAATGCGTGGTTGGCAGTCCGCAAGATTTTTCTGTTTCGTGTCGGCTCGGCCTGGAACGCCGTGCTACAAGCCCGAAAGCAGGCACTTAGTCGCCGCTAGTGGGGGATCAGCAGGATTGAAATTGCCGCAGGTTTGGCTATTGCGCGCGGGGCAGAGGCTTTGACGCTTCTGAAGTATTTGAACAGTTTGGAATGGATGAAAGCGGAAATGGAAAACTTCGCATTGATAGGCGCTTCCGGCTACATCGCCCCGCGTCACATGGGGGCAATCCGCGATACCGGGAATTGCATCGTTGCCGCGCTAGATCCTAGCGACTCGGTCGGGATCATGGACAGTTTCTTCCCGGATGCGGATTTCTTCACGGAATTCGAACGGTTCGACCGCCATATCGACAAATTGCGGCGCAGCGGCACGGCGGACAAAGTGGGGTATGTTTCCATTTGCTCGCCCAATTATCTGCATGATTCGCATATGCGCTTTGCGCTCCGTTCCGGGGCCGATGCAATTTGCGAGAAACCGCTGGTTCTCAACCCGTGGAATCTGGATGCTCTTGCAGAAGTCGAACGCGACACTGGTCAGCAGATTCAGACCATTCTGCAATTGAGGCTGCACCCTGCAATTATTGCGCTCAGAGAAAAGATCGCCAATTCACCTTCAGACACAAAGCATGAGGTTGATCTTACTTACGTCACTTCGCGCGGCCGCTGGTATGGCCGAAGCTGGAAGGGTGACGAGCGAAAAGCTGGCGGCATTGCCACCAATATCGGTGTCCATTTCTTTGATATGCTGCACTTCATTTTTGGCGAATTTCAAGAGCAAGTCGTCCATATTTCCGAGCCAACCCGTGCGGCGGGTTATCTGGAGTATGAAAATGCTCGGGTGCGGTGGTTTTTGTCACTCGACATAGCGGATGTACCTGCAGCCGAACGGATAAAGGGGTTGCGAACCTTTCGGTCCATAAACGTCGATGGCAACGAGATCGAATTTTCCGGCGGCTTCACCGATCTACATACGCGCAGTTACCAGGAAATTCTTGCAGGACGCGGGTTTGGACTCAAGGAAAATATCTCCGCCATCGAAGTTGTATCTGCCATCCGCAATGCCACGCCAGAGCCGGGTCGCGGCGAGCGGCATCTGGCTATCGGCCAAGGTTAATGGCTTGTTCGATCCACCCCAGCGCCATCGTTGATGAGGGCGCAACGATTGGCGATGGTTCACGCGTGTGGCATTTTGTCCATGTGTGCGGCGGGGCGAAGATCGGTGCAGGCGTCTCGCTTGGCCAAGGCGTTTTTGTAGGCAACAAGGTCATCATCGGTGATCGCTGTAAAATTCAAAATAATGTGTCGGTTTACGATAATGTGACGCTGCAGGCGGGCGTGTTTTGTGGGCCCAGCATGGTATTCACCAACGTTTATAACCCGCGCGCGTTGGTCGAACGTAAAGATGAATATCGCGATACTCTTGTTCGCGAAGGTGCCTCGCTCGGTGCAAATTGCACGATTGTCTGCGGCGTTACGATTGGCACCTATGCTTTCATCGCGGCTGGCGCGGTGATCAACCGGGATGTTCCAGACTTTGCGTTGATGGCCGGGGTGCCCGCACGCCAGATAGGCTGGATGAGCGCCTATGGCGAAAAACTCGACCTCCCCTTGAAGGGCGATGGCGAGGTAGCATGCTCGGCGACTGGCGATATCTATTCGCTATCCCGATCAAAATTGTCTCGCCAGATCAGCAAAGTCAGCTCCGCTGCATGATCCCGTTCGTTGACCTTGGCGCCCAACGGGCCCGTCTGGGTGACGGGATTGACGCGGCGATTGCTCGCGTTCTCGACCACGGACAGTTTATCCTTGGCCCAGAAGTTGCCGAGCTGGAAACGCAACTGGCCGAGCGCGCAGGCGTTAAGTTCTGTATTTCATGTGCCAATGGCACCGATGCATTGCAGGCAGCATTGATGGGGTTGGGGATCGGCCCGGGTGATGAAGTGATCACCCCGAGCTTCAGTTATATTGCAACCGCAGAGGCCACGGCTCTGCTTGGCGCCGTGCCGGTTTATGTCGATATCGATCCAGTCAGTTACAATATTGATCCTGAACTGATTGAAGCAGCGATTACCCCGCGCACCAAGGCGATTATTCCCGTATCACTTTATGGCCAATGCGCCGATTTCGATGCAATTAATTCGATCGCCGAGCGTCATGGCCTGTTTGTAATCGAAGATGGCGCCCAGAGTTTTGGCGCGCGCTATAAAACCGGCGCATCCTGCGGATTGACGAACATCGCGACCACCAGTTTTTTCCCGTCCAAGCCGCTGGGCTGTTATGGCGATGGCGGTGCAATTTTCACGGACGATGCCGACCTTGCCACAATAGTCCGCCAAATAGTCCGGCACGGGCAGGACCGCCGTTATCATCACATCCGGATCGGAATAAACAGCCGACTGGATACGATACAAGCAGCGATTCTACTGCAAAAACTCACCATTTTCGATGATGAAATTACCGCACGCGACGTCGTAGCAGGTCATTACAGAGACGCGTTGACTGACGCTCGCAATATCACTCTGCCGCAAGTTGGGAACGTAAATACCAGCGCTTGGGCGCAATATACCGTGAGGGTTGAAAACCGCGACGCGGTGCAAGGGCTTCTGAAAACCGCAGGGATCCCGACAACCGTTCACTACCCGCTTACCTTGGCCCGGCAGCCAGCCGTTGCTTCAACTAATGCGCTGAACTTGATGCATAGCGAAGAAGCGGCCCGTACTGTAATGAGCCTACCAATGCATCCATATCTGGATCGCGAAACAATTTATTCGATTGCCGCATCGCTCAAGGCGGCAGTTGGCAAAGGTTCCGCAGCTTCCGCAAACTGACACGAAATAACCGATCCAGGATAATGAGCCTGGCTGGAGAATTATCATGAATATTAAAGGCAAAAATCTGCTCGTAATCGGGGGCGCCGGGCTCATCGGCTCTCACACCGTTGATGCTCTTTTGAAGCACGATGTCGGCTCAGTGCGAATTTATGACAATTTTGCCCGCGGCAGTCGGGAGAACTTGCAGGATGCAATGCGTGATCCGCGTTGCAAGATATATGATGTCGGCGGAGACATCCTCCAATCCGACGTTCTCGATTCTGCGATGGACGGAATGGACGGGGTGTTCCATTTTGCGGCGCTGTGGTTGCTTCAGTGCCATGAATACCCGCGATCGGCGTTCAATGTTAATGTCGGCGGCACCTTCAACGTGATGGACGCGTGTGTTCGCAGTGGGATCGACCGGCTGGTCTATTCATCCTCCGCATCGGTATATGGTGATGCTGTTACCGATCCGATGGAGGAGGACCATCCCTTCAATAACCAGAATTTTTATGGTGCTACCAAGATTTGCGGCGAAGCCATGCTGCGGGCCTATCACCACCGGTACGGGTTGGATTTTGTCGGCTTGCGGTACATGAATGTTTACGGTCCGCGTCAGGATTACCACGGTGCCTACATCGCCGTGATCATGAAGATGCTCGATGCGATTGACCGTGGTGACGCTCCTACAATCATGGGCGATGGTTCCGAAGCATTCGACTTTGTCGCAGTCGAAGACTGTGCGCTGGCGAATGTGCGTGCGATGCAATCCGACGCGACCGATGAATTCTACAATGTCGGTACCGGCGTGCGTACAAGCCTGAAAGAACTGGCGGAAAAGCTGATCAAGTTAACCGGCAGCGACAAGGAAATTCAGTATGCGGAGCGGAGTCAGGCAACCTTGGTTCGCAACCGTATCGGCAGCCCAAAAAAGGCGAGTGATGAAATTCGTTTCACCTCGGAAATCGACCTAGATGAGGGATTGCTCCGCCTGATTGACTGGCGCGGCGCCCACAAAGAAGCTGTTGCTGCCCGCCGCAAGGCCGTAGGGCTTCCGGAATGAGCAAAGATCCTGCCATGAACGTACCCATCGCGCGCACCGCCCTTACCGAAGCGGAAATTGAAAGCGTGCTGGGACCTTTGCGCAGCGGTTGGCTGGTGCAAGGCCCCAAGGTGCGTGAATTTGAAACCAAATGGTCTGAATTCACCGGTGCCGATCACTCCTTGGCAATTACGTCCTGCACCACCGGATTGCATCTTGCCGCCGTGGCCTTGGGGCTTGGAGCCGGGGATGAGGTCATTGTGCCGGCATTCACATGGATTGCCACTGCAAACATCGTCGAGCACCAGCAGGCTACAACAGTATTCTGCGATATCGATCTCGAAACATTCAACATCAATATCGCTGCCATGGAAGCTGCAATAACCCCGCGCACCAAAGGCATCATTCCGGTCCACCTTTTCGGGTTACCAGCGAATATGGACGCGGTTAATGCGCTGGCGAAAAAGCACGGCCTGTGGGTGGTCGAAGATGCGGCTTGCGGCTTCGGCGCGACGTATAACGGCCGCCATGTCGGGACATTGGGCGACGCAGGCTCATTCTGTTTTCATCCGCGCAAGGCAATCACCACTGGTGAGGGCGGCATGGTGACGACCAATAATCCGGACCTTGCTGAAACCATCCGCCAGCTGCGTGACCATGGCGCGTCAATGTCCGACCACCAGCGTCATCTTGGTCCGAAGCCCTATCTTCTGGCCGACCACCCGCTTGCCGGATACAACCAGCGGATGACTGACTTTCAGGCTGCGTTGGGTGCAGCCCAGATGGACCGTGCTGCCCAAATCGTGGAGGAGCGCCGACGTTTGGCGGCTCGGTTCGATGATGCCTTTGCAGGTTTGGATTGGCTGCGCACGCCGCAGGAGCCTGAGGGCTGCAAGCACAGCTACCAAAGCTATCCCTGTCTCTTCAAGCCGGCCGAAATCACGTCTGCTACCGTCAAGCGGATCAACGGTGAACGCAACCAGTGGATGGAAGAACTGCAATCTGCCGGTGTATCCACCCGGCCCGCGACCCATGCGGTCCACATGCTGACCTATTACCGCGAGAAATATGGCCTGCGTCCAGAGGATATGCCCAACGCATTTGCCGCCAATGACTGTTCAATTTCCTTGCCGCTGTTTCACGGCATGACAGAAGCTGAGCAGGATCATGTCATCGCCGCCGTTTTGCGGGGGCCAGCCTGACCGATGTGCGGAATTGCCGGACTACTTAATCTGGACGGTGAGCCAGTAGCGGCTGATGTGCTGCAGGGCATGACCGATGCAATCGCGCATCGCGGTCCCGATGGCGAGGGCCACTGGACCGAGGGCAATATCGGCCTGGGCCATAGGCGTTTGGCGATCATTGACCTGTCCGACGAAGCCTCCCAGCCGATGGTGAGCGTCGAACACCGGTTCGTGCTGGTGTATAATGGTGAAATCTACAATTTTCGCGAAATTCGCGCAGAACTCGAGGCCGCAGGGTATTGGTTCCGCTCGCATTCCGACACCGAAGTGTTGCTCAATGCCTTTTCGCATTGGGGAACGGCGGCCATTTCTCGGCTGAACGGGATGTTTGCATTTGCCCTCTGGGACCGCAAGGATCGCCAACTGATACTTGCCAGAGACCGGTATGGGATCAAGCCGCTTTATGTGGCGAGCCAAGGCAACAAGTTCGCCTTCGCATCAGAACAAAAAGCCATTTTGGCCGATCCGACATTTGCGCGAAACCTCGATAAGCAAGCGCTGGTCGAATATTTCACGTTTCAGAACCTGTTCACTGATCGCACCCTGTTGCAAGACATCGAGCTGATCCCCGCGGGGCATTTCGGCACTTTGGATTTGGGCCAGCGGAATCCTAAGCTCAAGCTGGAGCAATATTGGGATTACGAATTTCGTGAACCGGCAACGCGATCGACCGACGAGGAATATCGCGAAGAGCTGGACCGGCTTTTCAAACAGGCGGTGCAGCGCCAATTGATCGGCGATGTGGAACTGGGGAGCTATCTCAGTGGCGGAATGGATTCCGGATCAATTACCGCGATCGCTGCAAAATCGTTTCCCAATTTGAAGACCTTCACCTGCGGCTTCGACTTGAGCTCGGCTTCGGGGATCGAGTTGGCCTTCGACGAACGGGTGAAGGCGGAGGCCATGTCGGCCAAATTCCGTACCGAGCATTATGAAATGGTGCTCAAAGCGGGCGATATGGAACGATCCCTGCCAGCATTGGCCTGGCATCTCGAAGAACCACGGGTCGGCCAGAGTTACCCGAATTATTACGCCGCCCAGCTGGCCAGCCGGTTTGTCAAAGTGGTCATGTCTGGGGCGGGCGGCGACGAATTGTTTGGCGGCTATCCATGGCGCTATTATCGCGCAGCGGTAAGTGACGATTTCGATCACTACGTCGATCAATATTACGGATATTGGCAGCGGCTGGTCAACAATCGCGAACTGACGCGGATGTTTGGCCCGGTTGCCGGTGAAGTTTCAACGGAGTCGGCTGGAACGCGGAAGATTTTCCGCGAGGTTTTCGACACGCACGAAAACAAGCTCGAGCGGGCAGAGGATTATATCAACCACTCGCTTTATTTCGAAGCAAAGACGTTTCTGCACGGCCTGTTTGTAGTGGAAGACAAGCTTTCGATGGCGCACAGCCTCGAAACGCGGGTGCCGTTCATGGACAATGATCTGGTTGATTTTGCAATGCAATGCCCGGTCTCGCTCAAGCTCAACCGATTGCAGGACGTAGTCCGGATCAACGAAAACGATGTGTCGAAGAAAGCGCAAAGCGTTTTCCAGAAAACCAATGATGGTAAGCAAATTCTGCGCGACATGATGTCCCGCTATATTCCCGAGGAAATTACCAAGGCCCAGAAGCAGGGCTTTTCGTCGCCTGATGCCAGTTGGTTCAAGGGCGAAAGCATCGACTTCGTGCGCAATCGCCTGATGAATGGTGATGCCGCCATTTATGATGTGCTCGACCGATCCGTGGTGCATGAACTCGTCAACCAGCATCTGGAGGGCAAAGAAAACCGCCGGTTGCTGATCTGGTCACTTTTGAATGTGAACGAGTGGATGGAGCAGGTGTTATGATGGCATTCCTGACCCAGTTGCGGGCGATGCTCGCAAGTCGGCGCTCTGCTCTGCAGGGAGAACACAAGCGGGTTCTACCATTTGGTGACTACGTGTCGGATCGATGGGAAAAAGCGCAATTCCTAGGTTTCGGGACGGGCACATCAATTTACGACAGCGCGCATGTTTTCGGCACAGTGATTGTGGGATCCGATACCTGGATTGGGCCTTTCACAATCCTGGACGGTTCGGGCCAACTTCAGATCGGCAGCAATTGTTCCATTTCCGCCGGGGTCCAGATCTACACGCACGATACAGTCAAATGGGCTGTATCAGGCGGAACTGCCGAGTATGAACACGCTCCCACATCCATTGGGGATAATTGCTATATTGGCCCGAACACGGTGGTCGCGATGGGCGTTACTATCGGTGATGGTGTAATTATTGGGGCAAATAGCTTGGTGCTTTCCGACATACCATCCGGAGCGAGGGCATATGGCAGCCCGGCGCAAGTTTCGTCGGCCGGCAAACCTGGTTGATTGGGGAAAAAGAATGACGAATAAGTTTGCCGCGATGTTCGAAGAGGCAGTCCGCACCCCGGTAGAATTGACGGCTGGATTCGGCACACTTGCCGACACATCGGCAGCGGAGAATCAGCAACAAACCAACGAAGTCTTTACCGAGAAGTGGGACAAATACGCGTCCACCGAAGAGTTGGAAAAATTTTACGCGTTCCAGCGCGAGTGGTATCTAAAACTCTATGGTTTTGACAGTGAGGAGCAGTTTGCAGCGCACCTTCGCAAATTTCGCGTTGTCGTAGATGCAGGATGCGGCCTTGGTTACAAAGCTGCGTGGTTTGCGAAACTGGCACCTGACGCGTTGATCGTCGGTATCGATTATTCAGCCGCAGCCAAGCAAGCATCTGAGATGTTCGGAGATTTCGAAAACTTGATTTTCTTACGCGGCGACATCGCAAATACGCCGTTCAAGGATGGCGCAGTCGACTATGTCAGCTGCGATCAAGTCATCATGCACACCGAGGATCCGGAAGCGACCTTCGCAGAACTTGCCCGTATTACGGACAGGAATGGCCAATTTGCGTGTTATTTCTATGCTAAAAAGGCATTGCCGCGTGAATTGCTCGATGACTATTTCCGCGTGCATTGCAAGGAAGTGACGCGCGAGCAACTTTGGGAAATGTCCGAACAACTTACCGAGCTGGGCAAGCGGCTCAGTGAGCTTAACGTCAACATCGATGTGCCTGAAATTCCGCTACTTGGCATCAAGGGCGGCGAAGTGGATATCCAGCGCTTCATCTATTGGAACTTCCTGAAGTGTTTTTGGAACGAAGACCTTGGCCGAGACACGTCCCTAGTCACAAACTTCGACTGGTACAGCCCGAGCAATGCCCGCCGGTTCAGCGAAGATGAAGTGCGCGGGATTGTGGCCGCCAACCACATGGAAACAGCGTACTTCCACTCCGAGGAAGCAGCCTATTCCGGACGCTTCGTGCATAGCGCGCCATCAAGCTGAGTTGATATGCACGACCAATCGGAACTTGCCGGGACCAACTTTAAGGTCTGCACCCGCTGCATTTATGACGAACGCGTAGCGAGCATCAGCTTCGACGATGAAGGTGTATGCAATTATTGCCATCAAATCGAAGATTTGATCGAAGAGTACGGCACCGGCCGACCGAAAGGTGAAGCCAAGCTGGCCGCGACTGTCGAGATCATGAAGCGTGAAGGGCACGGCAAAAAATATGATTGTGTGATCGGCGTGAGCGGCGGAACCGACAGTTCCTATATGGTCCACCTTGCTAAAGAGTGGGGATTGCGCCCGCTGGCCGTGCATTATGACAACACTTGGAATTCGGCGATTGCGACGCAGAACATCGAAAAGGTACTGCGGCCATTAAACGTCGACTTGTTCACCTGGGTGGTCAACAACAAAGAAGCGGACGATATTTTCAGAGCATTTTTCGTTGCTGGAGTTCCCGAACTCGAGGCATCGACGGATCTCGCTTACGCGGAAGTTTTGCAATATGCCGCTAACAAATTTGGAGTTGGCACAATCCTCGAGGGGCACACCTTTATCAACGAAGGTATAACGCCGCTGGGCAAGAACTACTTCGATGGCAAATATATAAAGGCAATCCACGACCAGTTTGGCCGTATGCCGATGAAAACCTATCCCTTGATGACGTTCAACCGGATGATGTACTGGTCCGCTATCGCGCGGATACGCAAGGTCCGCCCGTTCTGGTACATGGACTATTCCAAAGAACGCGCGCGCGACTTTCTGGAGCGCGAATTCGGATGGAACTATTATGTCGGCCACCAACTAGAAAATCGAATGACCGCCTATTTCCATTCGGTCTATCTTCCCGAAAAATTTGACGCAGACATGCGCAACAACTCCCTTGGGGCACTTGCGCGACAGGGAAAAATTTCGCGTGAGGAAGCGTGGACAGATTATAATGCGCCCCGTCACGTGGAAGAAGGATTGGTAGATTATTTCAAGAAGCGGCTCGAGTTTGACGATAAAACCTACAACAGCATCATGGCCGAACCGCCCAAGAACTGGACTATGTTTCCATCCTACAAAAAACGGTTCGAACGCTTCCGTCCGATTTTCAAAATCTTGGCTGATCGCGAACTTGTACAACGAAGCTTCTACATGAAGTATTGCTTTCCAATAAACCACGAAAGTCGAGCGGACGATCAATGACCCATTTCACCTATGCAGGAATTCAAGACCTGTTATCTTCGCTCAACAAACGTTTCGGGCTTTTCCCCCTGGCCAAATGGCGGGGCCAATCTGGAATTATCCTGCGTCACGATATCGATCTTGATATTGAGCCGGCGTATCGCCTGTCAGTTGCAGAAACCGCTGTTGGCGTGTCCGGCACATTTTTTTTCATGACGAGCGCCTCAACCTACAATTGCGGGGCGCCGACAAATCGCCGGATGATTCGCGAGATGGCAGAGGTCGGCCACGAAATCGCGCTTCATTTCGACCCGTCGATCTATCAAGAAACAGATGCAGCCATTCTAGGTGACTTCGCTCGAGATGAGGCGAGGCTGTTAGAAGACATCTGCGGCGCCCGGGTAAACTCGGTGAGCCTACATAATCCTAGCGTAGCCAACAGCTACCCAATGCTGCCTGGCTGGTTGAATGCCTATGACGAGCAGATTTTCACGCCTGAGATCTATCTTTCTGATTCCCGTATGAATTTTCGGGCCGATCCGCGTGAATTTTTTAATGCCGCCGGAGAGAAGACGCATCAACTATTGCTTCATCCAATGCACTACGCTGATCTGGAGCCACTTTATCCGCAGGCGATGATTGATTA
>JBBKWK010000271.1:0-10185 GCA_037968915.1 Pontixanthobacter sp. | reverse complement strand
TGCTCGAATTCGCGCAATCCCGTTGACATACGCTGGACATCGGTCGGACACACATCCGGGCAATAGGTATAGCCGAAATAGACTATCCGGTATTTCCCGTCAAAATCCGCCCAGCGCACTGTCTGGCCTTTCGTGTCCGTCAGCTTGAACGGTCCTCCGATGGTGGCGCCAAAAAGCGGCGCCTCATCAATCGCTGGTGCGCTGCTAGAATCGCAGCCAGTAATGGTAAGGGCGAGTGCGGCCATGACGGCTGTACGGGCGTATTTGAGATTGAGGGGCATAGCGCAAGGGTTCATGCTCTGCTAACCCGCAGTGGGCAAGGGGCGACTCTACCTGAAAAGAAATTATTGGAGATGGATCAATGGCGAGAGCCGTTTTCCGAAACGCATTTTTTGCTCTTTTGATGGCGACTGGCTTGCTAGGGACGGGCTTGCTAGCGACGGGAATCATCGCATCACCGGTTGCCGCGCAGTTCTTCTCGACTGGCTATGAATTCCTGAAGGCGGTCAAGGACCGTGACGGGGCAGAGGTTACCAAGATTCTCGAAGCCACCAATGGAACGGTTATCAATGCGCGTGACAAGAGCAGCGGCGAATCTGCGATGCACATCGTGACGCAGCGGCGCGACGCATTATGGATACGCTTCCTGACAGACCGCGGTGCCAATCCCAATATCGCTGACAAGAACGGGATCACTCCGCTGCAAATCGCCACCAATCTTGGTTATGTCGAAGGGGTAGAAGCCTTGCTGAAGGCTGGTGCGAGTGTCGATGTTGCCAACAGTACCGGAGAAACGCCGCTGATCTCAGCAGTCCTGCGCCGCGACATTTCGCTGATCCGGATGTTTCTGGCCAAGGGCGCTAACGCCGACCGCAGCGACAATTCAGGCAGGACCGCCCGCGATTACGCGAAGCTCGATGGGAGCAGCCGGTTGATTGATGAGATCGAGCGTTCGGATGAAGAACGCAAAGACAAAAAATCTGAAAATTCCTACGGGCCGAGCTTCTGAATGACCGATTATGCCGATCTGACACTGGATGAATTGCGGCTGGCCATGGCGCATTCCGTTGCCGAAGCAGCAATTTTTGATGGCTGGAGCGATGCAGCGGTGATTGCGGCAGCGGGTGATCTGGGAGTAGATTCCGACGTCGCGGGATTAGTTTATTCCGGCGGCGCGATGGACATGATATCGGCCTGGATCGAGACAATAGATGGAGGCATGGCAAAGGCTTTGCCGCAGAACGCACTGGCCGAAATGCCGATCCGCGAACGGATCCGAAGCCTGATCCAGTTCCGGCTGGATGCTGTTGCAGGGCTCGAAGAGGCACTTCGCCGCGCACTCGCAACCATGGCGATGCCGCAGAATGCCATGCGCTCACTTAAAATCGGCTGGCACAGCGCCGATGTCATGTGGCGGCTCGCAGGCGACACGGCGACTGACTACAATCATTATTCTAAACGCACGATACTCGCGAGTATTTACGGAGCAACGCTGGCGGTGTTCGTCGGCGATGATAGCGAGGGCAAGGCCGATACCAAGGCTTTCCTGGATCGGCGGATCGAAGGCGTGATGAAATTCGAAAAAACTAAGGCCAAATTGCTAAATTCCGACCGCGAGACTTTCAGCCTCACCCGGTTCCTCGGTCGATTGCGTTATCCGGCGCGCTAAAGACTATTGAGAATTAGTTGCAATTGCATTTGTGCTCTGGCAGCGCAGCGAGATGAAACTCGAAGCTCTCGAACGCGGTAAAGCTGCCCGGATCGTCTCGATCGATTGGTCCGCGATCGCACCTGAAGAAGGTAAGCGTTTGCGGGCACTTGGGATTGACCAAGGTGCCCAGATATCCATCGCCCATCGAGGCATTTTTGGCGGAAAAGATCCGATTGCTATTCTGATCGGCAGAATGACGATTGCGATTCGCCGGGTTCATGCCGCCGCGATGTTGGTCGATCCGCTATGAACAGCCCGATCCTCAAGCCCATTGCGAGATTGCGCAAGGCAGCACTCGTCGGCAATCCCAATGCGGGGAAAAGCGCGCTGTTCAATGCGCTTACCGGCGCCCGCCAGAAAATTGCCAATTACCCCGGCGTAACGGTCGAGCGAAAAGCAGGCCGACTATCGATGCCCGACGGTGTGCCGGTGGAATTGATTGATCTGCCGGGCAGCTATTCCTTCGATGCGACCAGCCCCGATGAAGAAGTCACCCGCGCATTGGTGCACGGCGAGTTCGAAGGGGAGGTGCAGCCCGATGTCATGGTCATTGTTCTGGATGCGGCAAATCTGGAGCAACATCTGGTGTTCGCACAGGAAGTGATTGAACTGGGGCGGCCCACAGTGGTCGCGCTTAATATGATCGATCTGGCAGAGCGGGACGGGCTGACGCTTGATCCCGATGCTTTGTCCGAGGCACTGGGCGTACCGGTGGTTCCAACGGTCGCGGTTCGGCGCAAAGGCTTGTCTGAATTGGTCGCGGCCATCGCTGCGGCGGAAACGGAATTTGAAGCTGATAGCAGCTCCCATCCGAGACCGCATCTGACCATGCCCGAGCGCCGCTTAGCCGCGCGAAATATCGCGAAAGCGGCAATCCTGTCGGTCAGCAGCACACGCCAACTGCACGCCGGTCTGGACAAAATTCTACTGCACCCGTGGCTCGGCCCACCGATCCTGTTCGCTCTGCTATTCGTGATTTTTCAGGCAGTGTTTGCCTGGGCTACGCCGTTTGCGGATGCGCTGGAATTTGTGGCCGTCTGGCTATCGGAAATGGCGGTATCGATTTTCCCTGCAGGTTTGTTCCGCGATTTTCTGACTGAAGGGGTGATCGCAGGGGTTGGTTCGGTGGTGGTGTTCCTGCCGCAGATCATCATTCTATTTGCCTTCATTCTGGTGATGGAGGCGACCGGATACATGGCCCGGGCGGCCTTCATCATGGACCGGCTGATGGCCTCTGTCGGCCTATCGGGGCGTAGCTTCATTCCACTGCTTTCCAGTTTTGCCTGTGCTATTCCGGGTATCATGGCGACCCGCAGCATCGCCGACCCCAAGGATCGGTTGACCACTATCCTGATAGCTCCCTTAATGACGTGCTCGGCGCGGTTGCCAGTTTACGGTATCGTGATCGCGGCAGTTATCCCGAATATGAAAGTCTGGGGCGTAGTCGGCTTGCAGGGTCTGGTGCTGTTTGCGCTGTATGTCGCCGGGATTGTCGGCGCGATGGTGGTAGCGTTGGTTTTGCGCCGATCCGTTACGGCCGGACAAGCGAGCGGTTTCATCATGGAATTGCCGCGTTATCAGATGCCACGTATGCGCGATCTGGCAATTGGACTGTGGCAGCGAGCGTGGGTGTTCCTGCGCCGCGCCGGTACGATCATCTTTGCGGCCACGGTGATCCTGTGGTTGCTGCTGACTTTCCCAAAGGCCGACCCGGGCGAAAGCCAGCTTGACGCATCCTTTGCCGGACAAGTCGCGACTGGCTTGCATGTCGCCTTCGAACCCATAGGTTTTAACCGGGAAATGACGCTGGCACTGGTGCCCGCGATGGCCGCGCGTGAAGTGGCGGTGGCCTCGCTTGCGACCACTTATGCGGTCGATTCAGACGATGAGGCGCAAACCGAACAGGCCTTGCGCGGTCAGATTGCCGCCCGGTGGAGCCTGCCAACAGCGCTCGCATTCCTTGCATGGTTCGTCTTCGCGCCGCAGTGCCTTTCGACCATCGCAGTTGCCCGCCGCGAAACAAATGGGTGGAAATGGCCGGCATTCATGTTGGCGTACCTGTTCGCGCTTGCATATGTTTTTGCCGGTCTGACCTTTTGGGTGGCTACGGCAATGGGGCTTTAGCCAGACAATCGTGCAAATTTTTCTCTGAACGGTTGGCCTCTCGACCCGCAGGGGCCTACATGTTCGCGAGAATCACATTCTGGTCCGCGACTGCGCTGGGCCTCTAGCTAGGAACAAGAAGATATGGCCGGAAGCCTCAATAAAGTAATGCTGATCGGGAATCTGGGCGCTGATCCGGAAGTCAAATCATTCCAGAATGGCGGCAAAGTGTGCAATTTGCGCATTGCAACTTCAGAACAGTGGAAAGACAAAAATTCGGGCGAGCGTCAGGAAAAAACCGAATGGCACACTGTGGCGATCTTCTCCGAAGGTCTGGTTAGTGTGGCCGAGCGGTTCCTGCGCAAAGGCTCGAAAGTCTTCATCGAAGGTCAGCTGCAGACCCGTAAATGGCAAGATGCACAAGGCAACGACCGCTATTCGACCGAGATCGTGCTGCGCGGCTTCAACGGTACTCTGACCATGCTCGATAGCCCAGGCGGCGGTCAGGGCGGTGGCGGCGGCCAAGGTGGCGGCGGGAATTACAATCAGGGCGGCGGTTCGGCCGGCGGCGGTAATGGTAATGGCGGCGGCGGCGGCTCCAATTATGACGATCTGGATGACGACATCCCGTTTTGATCGATTCTCCCCACTGAATTCTAACTAGTTCTTCTTGAGCGCTGCCAGGGCCGCAAAAGGCCCGGCGGCGCTTTCGTCCAACAATCCTGAATCTTGCCGGAATGTCTCTGCATTCGGTCCGGTGGCATAGGGATCAATCGCCAAGCCCAAACTTTCCGCCACCGCGTCACCAAGGTCGAAACTGTCGCCGGCATAGAAGATGACATCGCAATCCTCAGCGCCCAGTTCCAGCTCTTCGTCCGTTGGCGTCTGGCTGTCCGGGACAAAGCGAAAGGTGAGGGGTTCATCTATATGGACCGGAAAATCTTCGGCCGAGATCGCGCATTGTTGAATAACATCGGCAAGCAATCGGCCGGTTCCACTCACGATCTCGTCCTTGGCGATCAAAGTCACTTCGGCTTTTAATCGGTGCACGGCAGTTAGGCTGAACCGCTTGGCGAGCGCGGCCATTTCCGCCTTATTTGGCTCCAGCATCACTGGTCGTTCAACGATATTATGCAGCTTCACAACGCGGCTGAATTCACTCTCGCTCATCTTGATATCTCCGCGGTTAGGATCGCGCTGGGCGATAGTGGATCGAGCTGAGCGCGCAGTTCTTCCAGCCGGTCCGCTATGGCCTTTGCCGAGTCGTCGCCGCTCATCAAGGTGATATTGCGTGAAATCGCGGTCTCCAAGGCTGCGCGGTCAACAGCGAATGCATCGCGGTATGCACCCAGCCGTCCGCCCATCGCCGAAACCATCTTGCCCATATATTTGCCCAATGTAGGATCGCCAATGCCCTGTTCGCGCAATTGTCCGTCCATATCGTCGACGAACAGTTCGGTCAGATGGACTGACGGGGCAACCAGTTCGGGATCTTTTTCCATGCGGATCAGAATTACTGAAAGCACGGTAGTGATCATGTCGTACCGGCCATCGACCGTATCAGGCACGCCGCAGTCCCGGTACCATTCCGGTTCCCGGGCGATCTCGACAGTGCGCTGCCACAACGGGCGCAGTGCTTCTTTGGGATCAGGCTCAGTTCCAAGCAGTCGGGACAAGAAGGACATGTGTTTTTCCGTAAATGAAGGGTCGGTCGGTAATTCCGTTAATAGGCAATTCAACCCGGCGTCCCCATGCGAATGGCAGAGACGATCGGCTGGATAGGCGAAGTTCCGCAGATTCGGCTACAGGCGACATTGCATGGCGGGCGACATGCCCTTAAGGCTTGGCGAAGATATAGGACCGATCTGCACTATTCAAAGCGGCGATGTGATTGCCGCATGCGAAAATCGGGTTGGTCGGTGATTTTTGATTAAGTGATTTTCAAGAAGGTTGGTTTTCGATGAATGCAGGTAAAGCAATCGGGGCAGGACTGGCGCTGGCCATGGCGCTAACAGCAGGCGGATGCGCTTCGATTCGAGAGAGCCGCGGCTATGTAGCGGATCAAAGCCTGGTGAATGCAGTGCAGCCAGGGATCGACAACCAGCGTTCGGTCGAGGCCACATTGGGACGCCCGACTTTCACCAGCCAGTACGGCAACCCGACTTGGTACTATGTGACGAGCGTTACCGGGCGCAAACCCTTTGTTCGTCCGCGGATTGAACAACACTCGGTTCTATCGATCCGCTTCGACGCTGCCGGGAATGTCCTGTCGGCTGATCGATCGGGTGTCGATCAGGTTGCCTATCTCTCGCCTGAGGGAGATGTGACCCCAACACTCGGCCGGGAGCGCGGCTTCTTCGAAGATCTGTTCGGCAATATCGGCCAGGTCGGTGCGGGCGGCGGGCCTACGGGCGGACCGGGGGCATAACACTGGCGGTCTAATGTTTCTGGTCAGTTCTTGATCGGCATTCGCAAGGCCCCATATCTGCGTGATGGACGATAGCAGAAACGCGCACGGGCTCGTGCAATGGCACGGCACAACCATCATTGGTGTGAAAAAGGGCGGCAAGACCGTGATTGCCGGGGACGGCCAAGTCTCCATGGGCAATACGGTGATGAAGCCCAATGCCCGCAAAGTCCGACGGATCGGGGCCACAGATTCTGACGGTGCGCAGAAAGTCATCGCCGGTTTTGCCGGCGCCACCGCCGATGCCTTCACACTGTTCGAGCGGCTGGAGAAAAAACTCGAACAGCACCGCGGGCAATTGATGCGCGCCGCTGTCGAGATGGCCAAAGACTGGCGAACCGACAAATATCTCCGTAATCTTGAGGCATTGATGATTGTGGCCGATCCCGAAATCATGCTGGTACTGACCGGGAACGGCGACGTGCTGGAACCCGAGGGCGGCGTCGCTGCCATTGGATCGGGCGGCAATTACGCGCTGTCCGCCGCCCGTGCACTCGATTCTTACGAAGACGATGCCGAGAAAATCGCCCGCGCCGCAATGGCCGTGGCCGCCGAGGTCTGCGTGTTCACCAACGATCGCGTAACCGTCGAAACCGTCTGAGAATCAGAGAAATTATGACCGACATGCTCACCCCCAAGGCGATTGTCGCCGCGCTCGACGAACATATAATTGGCCAAAAGGATGCGAAACGCGCCGTGGCGGTGGCCATGCGCAATCGCTGGCGGCGTCAGCGACTGGGCGATGATTTGCGCGACGAGGTCACGCCCAAAAACATCCTGATGATCGGGCCCACGGGTTGCGGCAAAACCGAGATCAGCCGCCGCCTGGCGAAACTGGCCGATGCGCCCTTCGTCAAGATCGAGGCGACCAAATTTACCGAAGTTGGCTATGTCGGCCGCGATGTTGAACAGATCGCGCGCGATCTGGTCGAGGACGCGATCCGGCTGGAAAAAGACAGCCGCCGCGAAGCCGTGCGCGAAGCGGCATCCAAAGCCGCGATGGACCGGCTGCTGATTGCCTTGGTGGGCGAACATGCTTACGAAGCGACGCGCGTAAGTTTCCTTTAACGGATCGTCCAGAATGCAATGAACGACGTCGAGGTCGAGATCGAAGTGCAGGATAGCCACGCCGCGCCGATGGAAATTCCGGGCATGGGCGGCGGCATGGGGATGATCGACCTCAGCGATATGATGGGCAAGGCGTTTGGCAAGTCCAACACCAAGCGGCGCAAGCTCAAGGTTCCCGAGGCGTGGGACAAATTGGTCGATGAAGAAGCTGAAAAGCGGTTGGATCAGGACGATGTTGCGCGAGTTGCCTTGCATAACGCCGAAACCAACGGGATTGTGTTTCTGGACGAGATAGACAAGATCGCCGTGTCCGACGTGCGCGGCGGATCGGTCAGCCGTGAAGGCGTGCAGCGCGATTTGCTGCCGCTGATCGAAGGCACCACCGTGGCAACAAAATATGGCCCGATGAAAACCGACCATGTCCTGTTTATCGCCAGCGGCGCGTTCCACGTCGCCAAACCGTCTGACATGCTGCCCGAGTTACAGGGCCGCTTGCCTATCCGGGTCGAATTGCGCGCGCTGACCGAAGAAGATTTTGTCCGCATCCTGTCGGAAACGCGGGCCAATCTCGTCGCACAATACAAAGCGCTGATCGGCACAGAAGACGTCACGTTGGAAATTACCGAAGATGCTATCGCAGAAGTTGCCAAAATCGCTGCGCAGGTAAACGAGAGCATCGAGAATATCGGCGCGCGGCGGCTACAGACCGTGATGGAAAAACTGCTCGAAGACGTCAGTTTCGAGGCCGAGGATATGAAGGGGCAGACAGTCACCATCGATGCCGCTTATGTTCGCGAACGATTGACCGAATTGGCGCAGGATAGCGACCTCAGCAAATATATTCTTTGATTTCATTGATTTGATTTCACGCATCGAAGGTGTTCATCGGTCGTAGAATGCTCTTCGTCTGATTGGGCGGACCGCCCCTTGCATCTTCCCCAAGTGATTGGTTTACTCCCCACACAGGGTTTTATTCCAAAGGGGCTGATTCATGTATCGCACAATTCTCGCCGCCGGCAGCGGCCTTCTCGCACTGGCCATTTCGGCGCCGCTGGCGGCCCAGGCGCCAGCCAGTTCCCCGAATACATTGTCCGCTCCGGAAATATCTTTCGAGGAATGGACACTCGAAAATGGTCTGCGGGTGATCGCCATTCCCGATGCCGGCACCAGCACGGTAACAACGTCTATTTGGTACGATGTCGGCTCGAAGCACGATCCGGAGGGGCGTTCCGGTTTCGCCCATCTGTTCGAACATATTCTCAGCCGCAAGACCGAGAATATGCCCTATAATATGATCAACAAGCTGACCGAAGATGTCGGCGGACAGCGCAACGCCTCGACTGGTGATGACCGGACCAATTATTACGAGACAGTCCCTGCGGAATATCTCGAGACCATGTTGTGGACCCATGCCGAACGCATGGCGCGGCCGGTGGTGGATGCTGAAGTGTTCGAGAAAGAACGCTCGATCGTGAAGGAAGAATTGCGCCAGCGTATCCTCGCGCCGCCATACGGCCGTTTGCGGTTGGTGTTTGCCGAAAATGGTTATGACATTTTGCCCAACCGGCGCCCCGGGATTGGCAATATCGAAGAACTGGATGCAACCACACTGGATGATGCGCGGGCATTTCATCAGGCCTATTACGGCCCCGACACGGCGACCGTGATCGTGGCGGGCAATTTCGAGACGGCGAACTTGCGCGTATTGATGGACAAATATTTTGCGGCGATTCCGCGCCGCGCCAACCCGATTCCGTTGGAAATCGCAGCTCGGGAAGAGCGCAGGACGAAGCCGCGATCGCTGATCGCAACCGCTCCCAATGTCCCGCTGCCGGTCATCGGCTATCTGTGGCAATTGCCGCCCCAAACCCATCCCGATATTGCCGCGATCAGCGTGCTCGACGCGATCATGTCAAGCGGCCAGAACAGCCGCCTGTATAATTCGCTCGTCCGCAGCGGCAAAGCTGTGCAGGCACAGGAATTCGCCAGCACGGCGGAGGAGGGCGGCTATTTCGCCAGCTTTGCTATTCTCAGCCCGACCGCCGATCAGGACGAAGTTGCCGCGTTGCTGGCCGCTGAATTCGAGCAATTGCGGAGTAAACCGGTCAGCGATGCCGAGCTGCGCGAAGCCAAGAATGAATGGGTTTCGGGCACGCTCAGCCGCCGGGAAACTGCCCGGGGCCGGGCGTTCGAACTGGGCGAGGCGTTGATGTCGACCGGCGATCCGCGCTCGGCCGATAAATTGCTCGCGGATATTGCCAAGGTTACCGCATCCGATGTGATGCGAGTGGCGCAGGAATGGCTGGCTCCTGATTCCGCCGTTGCCATGCGCTATGTGGCGGGCGAAGCTGATCCGTCGAGCTATGCCAATCCGGTACCGCTGCCCACTTTCCGCAGCGTACCGGACGCGACTGGCGAACCGGCATTGTTGAATGATGAATCAATCCGTCAGGCACCGCCCACACCGGGACCAGTTCCCGCAGTGGAACGCGCACCCCTGATCCAGACCACACTCGATAACGGGATCAAGCTGGTCACCACCCAGACCGGTGAAGTGCCGCTCGCTTCGATTACCGTGGTTCTGCCTGGCGGCAGCAGCGCGGACCCGTCGGGCAAGTCCGGCGTCGCTGAAATGACCGCCGGACTGGCGGACAAGGGCACGACTACGCGCAGCGCCGAACAAATCGCCCAAACGCTGGAGAGCCTTGGCGCGTCCCTATCGGCCAGCGCTGGGGCCGATGGAACCTTCGTCAGCCTGACAGCGCCGGTCGGCAATCTCGACGCCGCCGGAGCGGTGCTGGCCGATGTTGTGCGAAACGCGACATTCCCGGAAAGC
>JBBKWK010000270.1:0-10716 GCA_037968915.1 Pontixanthobacter sp. | reverse complement strand
CCGCCGCCGATGGCGATGGCGATGGCGATTTCCGGTAGGCTGGCGATGTCGTGGATGAGCAAAGTCGTCACCACCGCGATCAGCATACCGGCCATGCCGAAGCGGTTGCCCGTCCGGCTGGTGGATGGCGAACTCAGCCCGCGCAGGGCGAAGATGAAGAATACACCGGCGATCAGATAGGCCAAGGCGACCCATGCAGGGGTTCCAGCGGCGCCGTCAGCGCCCGCAGATAATAGGGAGAAGGGCATTATTTGCGCTCCTTCTTCTTATACATCGCCAGCATCCGTGCCGTGACCGCAAACCCGCCAAAAATATTGACGCTGGCGAGCACAACGCCCGCGAGCCCCAACCACTTGGCCACCGGATTACCCGCGCCAGCCGCCGCAATCAGCGCCCCGACGATAATCACCGAGGAAATCGCATTAGTCACCGCCATCAGCGGCGTATGCAGCGCCGGAGTAACCGACCACACCACGTAATAACCGACAAAACAGGCCATTACGAAAATCGAAAGAATTGAAATAAAGTCCACGGTTACCCCCTTCAGCCGAGCAACCGCTCATTGACCACTTTGCCGCCCTGCGTCAGCCGCACGGCGTTACCGATTTCCTCGTCCAGTACCGGCTTGCCCGTTTCGGTATCCCAGAATGCGCTGAGGAAATTATACAGATTGCGCGAAAACAGCGCGGAAGTATCCGCTGGCAAATGCGCGGGGGTGTTTGAGAAACCCATGATCTTGACGCCGTGCTTGACTACCACTTGATCGGGCTCGCTGCCTTCGACATTGCCGCCCTGCGCCACGGCGAGATCGAAGATCACGCTGCCAGGTTTCATGGTGGCGATCTGCGCGTCAGAAATCAGCCGGGGAGCAGCGCGGCCGGGGATTAGTGCAGTCGTGATCACGATGTCCTGTTTGGCGATGTGGCTGGACACCAGTTCAGCCTGCGCTTTCTGGTATTCCTCTGACATTTCGGTGGCATAGCCACCGCTGCCCTCGCCCTCAATCCCCGCAACATCTTCCACGAAGATCGGTTTTGCCCCAAGCGACTGGATCTGTTCTTTGGTGGCAGAGCGAACGTCAGTGGCGGAAACTTGCGCGCCCAACCGCCGCGCGGTCGCTATCGCCTGCAATCCGGCAACGCCAACGCCCATGATGAAGGCGCGCGCCGCGGTAATCGTACCTGCTGCGGTCATCATCATCGGGAATGCCCGACCATATTGGTCCGCTGCGGCCAAAACCGCCTTGTAACCGGCCAGGTTGGATTGGCTGGATAGAATATCCATGCTCTGTGCGCGGGTGATCCGCGGCATGAATTCCATCGACAGCGCTTCAAACCCGCCCTTTGCATAAGCCTCGACGCGGTCTTTCCGGCCAAACGGATCGAAACTTGCCGCCACCCATGCTCCGGGCTTGGCGCCCTTGAGCAGCGCCACATCGGGTGCCTGAACCGCCAACACGATATCTGCGCCCGCCATCGCTTTGTCCGCAGTGGCAATTTCCGCGCCCGCATCGACATATGCTTGATCGGCGATCGAAGCAGCCGCACCAGCGCCCTGTTCAATCGCAATGGTCGCGCCCAATGCAGCGAATTTCTTCACTGTTTCAGGGATGATCGCAACGCGGGTCTCGCCCTCGGCGCGTTCTTTCAGGACTGCAATGCGCAAGCTAGGCGAGCTCAAGGGGCAATCAATACAACAACAATAAGTGCGATCAGTGCGATCAGAGGCACCGACCATTTAAGCAGGCCGATAAAACTGCTGTAGGTTTTTTCCGCCGATTTGATGTCTTTTAACGAAGCCATTTCCCGAATCCCCGTAAATTAAGTTTCTGTCGCCCAGTCTATCGCGACCCGCGACTACCATCAACCCTCCGCGGTGAACTTACCCAGACCGAAAGCCAGTAATCTCAAATGTCCTTAATCTGAACTTTACCCGATCAGGCTAGATCAACTGGCTGTACCGCGACGGGACGGTTTTGGAACTCTATGGCTGACGATGCAACGCGACTGCTGATGCTGATTGATGATGAACCGGCCCAAAGCCGGTTGATCACGGCGCTCGCCGCGCGTGAAGGTTGGCGGGTTCTGGTGGTAAATGACGCGGAAACCGCCATTGCCACGCTGGGCACGCGGCAGGGCATGCAATTGTCTGCCATAATTCTCGACCAATGGGTACCGGGTGATGATGCCTGCAGCCTGATCGAGGAGTTGAAAGCTCGCCGCCCGGCCATGCCGATCCTGATGCTGACCACCAGCGCCTCTCCTCTGCTCGCGGTGGAAGCTATGCGCGCTGGCGCGACCGATTATCTGGTCAAGCCTGTCGCGCCCGACCGGCTGATGACCGCGCTGCGCAGCGCGACCAATCTCGAAGCGCCCAAAGACGAACTGCAGCCGCTGACCGAAAAAATGCCTGCGGTGCTCGATTTCGACGCTATGATCGGCACTTCGCAATCCTTCCGCTCGGCGTTGGCGAATGCCGCCAAAACAGCGCGCGGTCATGGTTCCGTGTTGATCGAGGGCGAAAGCGGGACGGGTAAGGAAATGCTGGTCCGCGCAATGCATTCGGCCAGCACTCGCTCCAAATCTTCTTTGCGAATTATCAATGTTGGCGGCGTTCCTGCCAATTCAATCGAATCAGTGCTGTTCGGGCACGAACAAAACTCGTTTCCCGGCGCGTTCGACCGCCAGATCGGTGCCCTGCAGCATTGCGACGGCGGGACGCTGGTGCTTGACGAAATCGACCGTCTGGCCGCGCCATTGCAGGAAGTGCTGGCCGAAGCATTGACCAGCGGAATTGTTCGTCCGGTCGGCGCAAAGCACGGTTTCCGCGTCGATGTGCGCGTGTTCGCCGCCAGCAATCTGCCGCTTGCCGATCTGGTAGAGGCGGGTCATTTCGATGCCGGACTATACCAGGCAGTGTCAGCCACCAAGATCGCGCTACCACCCTTGCGCGAACGGCTTGGCGACATTTCGGCCCTCACCCGGCATTTCCTGACGCGGATAGGCGATCAGCCGGGTCTGCGTGCGCTTTCGATCAGCGATGCTGCGCTCAGTTTGCTTTCGGCCTATGACTGGCCCGGCAATGTCCGGCAATTACAGGCGGTCCTGTTCCGCGCCGCAGTGTTCTGCGACAATGAAACCTTGAAGGTAGAGAGCTTCCCGCAATTGTCCGAATTGCTTGGCGAATGTGATGTTGCTTTGGACCCGATGCAGGAAGGCGTCGGTGTCATGCTCTATACGCCCGACGGTAATCTGCGCCCGCTGGAAGAAATCGAGGCCGATGTGATCCGCCTCGCCATTGGCCATTACCGCGGCCGAATGACCGAAGTAGCACGCCGGCTAGGTATCGGTCGTTCAACTCTGTATCGCAAGTTAGGCGATCTCGGGATCGGCGACGCGGCTTAATCCCATGTTGAAGACCGCTGTCATCGGCACCGACAGTCCAATCGGTCTGACGGTCATACGCGAGCTGGGCGAACGGGGTGTCCCTGTTCACGCGCTAGGAAAGCAGCCCGATTCGATTGGCGGAAAGTCAAAGTTTGCCCAGCAATTCACGCTGTGGCCAGAGGGGCCGCTGGCCTCGTGGCTGCCGGAATTCGCCGCCCGCCACGAAATTGGCGCGATTATGGCGATATCCGAGCAAACGCTGGTCGAACTCGCCGCCATGCGCGGTACCATTCCCAATTGCATCATCATCGCACCCAAGCCGGAGAATTTGGCACTGGTGCTGGACAAGAACACCACCTTGGCAGCAGCACGGGAAATCGGCGTAGAAGTACCAGAAAATTGGCAGCCCTGCGCATCGGATAACCAACAAAAGTGTGCCGAAAATCTGGCCTATCCAGTGGCGGTCAAATGGTCCGATCCAGTCGCGATGAATGATCGACTGGCAACCGCCGGCCTGCCGCTGGAGAAAGTCGAATATGCTGACGGGCCCGATGCCCTGATGGCGATCCTGCACAAATATGATGCGCTGGGCGCTTGGCCGATGGTGCAGGAGTATGTTGGTGGGTCGGGCTTTGGCCAGATGCTGCATATGCATCATGGCACCGCGACGCTGAAATTCCAGCATCAGCGCCTGCGCGAATGGCCACCATCGGGCGGCGTTTCGACCTATTGTAGTGCAGTTCCTCTGACCGATCACGGCCCGCAGATGGCGCTGTCAGAACAATTATTGCAGTCTATTGGCTGGGAAGGCCCGGCAATGGTCGAATACCGGTTTGATCCTGCTACCGGACGCTATGCCCTGATGGAAATCAATGGACGGTTCTGGGGCAGCATTCCGCTGGCCTATCATTGCGGTGCCAAGTTTGCGTGGGAGACTTGGCGCTGTGCCGTTGGCCATAATGGGGAGCCGGTGCCTAAATTGCGCAACCGTTTTGCCCGTTATCTGGTGCCTGACAGCAAACATCTAATCCATCAAATGCGGAATAGCGCATTGAACATTGGACAAAAACTGGAGCTGCTGGGCAGTTTCTTTCTGCAATTTTCAAATCCGGCGGCGCGCTATTACGTTTGGGCGTGGAAAGATCCGCGCCCATTCCTGTCCGACATCTGGTCGATCATCCGGAAGACTGTGCGCCGGGATACATCAACGCCAAGCCCTGCACCGCAGATTCCACACGCCGCAGGCACACTTCCATAAAGGCAGGATCAAGGCGGTAGGGATCGTGCAGATGCGGCAATGGCGGGCGGGCGTAAGCGCCCAGTAATCCGCGCGGCAAGTGCGACAGAGTGTCCAGCCTTGCCAATTTGCGCAAATGGCGATGCTCCATCCCCAGCAGATAGTCGCCAGCCTGGGGGACAAAATCCTGCACTCTGGAGGTAAGATGCGCCTCGATTGGGTGGCCTAGCGCAATCGCCGCATTGCGCGCGGGTTCATGCGCAGCCTTGCCTGCGCTTGTTGACAGGCCAAACGAGACCGCATTCAGTCCCAGATCGCGCGCGACCCATTCTGCATATGCGCTTCGGCAGATGTTGCCGTGGCACACGAATACCAGCCGCCGGATATCGCCTTGTGCCGGTTTGACCGATGCCGACCACAGCGGAACTGCCTCGACATAGGAAAGGCCCAGCCGCACCAGACCGCGCATGGTGCCGAAATTCCGGGTAACAGGATCGCTCATCGAAACACCGTATTGGCGGCGAGTTGCTTGGCCATTCTGACCCCTGTGCGGGCATAATTATGCGGCAATAACGCCAAGCCTGCACCGGTCAGATCACCGTCCAGGTCATTAAAGCCCGCTCCGTACGCCAGCTGCGAAGCCCCTAGCCATTGGCATAATCTCTCAAACCGGCGGCACAGCAGCGCATTGGGCCGCTGCGTATCCCGATTGTAGAGCTCGAACGAATGGGAAACGAGGCAAAACCCCGTCCAATCCGCCTTCGCCGCATGAGTGATCGCAGCGCGCATTTCGCTGAAGGATAGTGCAGTGATTTGTGCATGACGCCAGCTGTCACGGCTCGCAATCGCGCTGGCAGGAAATTCCATCATTCCGCAATGCTTGACCGGGCGGCAATCGCCCTGACGTAGCGAAATGTCGCATAGCGATCCTGCATACCCTGCCGGAAAACTACTGTCCCAATGCAGATCAAGCTCCGCCAATGCGCGCAGGGTATCGTCGTTTGCGCCGTAATTGCCGGCCCGGAATGCGGTCGGACGGGGCGCGCCTGCCTGTTCGATTCGTTCAAGACCCCACTCCAGCAGTATGCGCTGCTCTTGTTGGGTGAAATCTTTGATATTCAGCCCCGAGCGCCCGGGAAGCGGCGATTTTTCTGCGAAATCCAGCCATTCGGTGTGGCAATGCAACTGAACCTCATGCCCGCGCTCGATAATCGGTTGGACTACGGCATCGACCGCGCTTTGCCCCCATACCATTGCAGGCATGGGATCGACGAAGAACACCGCCTTCACGCCGCAGCGGTCTAACACATCCATCTGGTAAAATATCCCGGCCTCGCCGCGACCGCTTCTTTCCGGATTGGCACGGCAGGCGATGGTCCGGTCGAAATTGGCTGCACGATCCCTTCCAGCACCGCGGATATAGAGGCCCGCAGAATATTCGGTATCGATCGTGATCAGTACAGGTAACATTCCCCGGCCATCGCATATTCGCTTTAACATTGCGTTGCTGTAGGGCGGCCCAAACTTAGCGGAGAGAATTGTCATGGCTACATCCACAAACCCCCTCGATTTCACCGGCCGCAGCGTGCTGGTCACCGGGGCTGCTTCAGGCATCGGCGCCGCCTGTGCGCGTTGGCTGGCAGGCCAAGGGGCGCAGCGGCTGGTATTGATCGACCGTGACGGTGATGCGCTGAATGCGCTGCAATTGGATGCGGAGATCGAACGCCATATTTTCGATGTAGCCGATCCGAAAAAATGGGCCGAACTGGAACAGAATTTAGGCCCGCTCGATCACGTGGTGGTCAATGCCGGGATTGGCGGCAGCGGAGATTTTGCAGAATTGACCTTCGAGGACTGGAGGCGGGTAATGGACGTCAATCTGGACGGTGCATTTCTGACGCTGGCGGCAGGGTTGCGGGCGATGAAGAAAAATGAAGCCAACGGTAGAAAAGGGGGCAGCGCGGTTGTGACCGCCTCCATCACCGGAGTGAAGCCCGTCGCCGGCATCGGTCCCTACGGCGTCGCCAAGGCGGCAGTGGCGCATATGGCGCGGATTGCGGCAGCGGATAATGCCAAACACGGCATCCGCGTGAATGCGATCGCGCCGGGCGGTGTCGATACCGCAATTTGGGAGGGCTCGCCCGAATTCGTGCAAGCGGTGGCCGACCATGGTCGCGAAATCGCGCTTAGAGGAATGGCCGAAACCACTCCGCGCGGTACCTTCGCCACATCAGACGAGATCGCGGGCGAAATCGGCTTCCTGTTGTCCGATATGGCCGCGAACATCACCGGCACCGTGCATATATCCGACGGCGGCTACTCCTTTTGATCCCATGCTGGCACAATTTTAACCAAAGCGGTGCTAGTACAGTGCTTAGATTTTAGTCGGGTCCCCGGACCGGTAAAAACACATGGGAATTGTCGTGAATCAAGATGCACTCGAGCAAGAATGCGACCGGCTGTCCAACACCGTGGACAGTTTCCTGTATGAACGCATCCGGTGGGACCGGGTGGAGGGGCCGCTGCTGGCCAAACTGGCCAAACTTGCGCGTGATACATTCGAAGATCGCAGCGATTTCGAATTGGCCGAAGAAGGCGCGACCAGCGACATCAAGCGCTTTGTGCTCAAGGTCCATGCCAACAGGATCATGGCCCTCAAAATGTGGCTTGAAAATGGTAAGGCGCTGATCGACGTCGAGGAAATCGAGCGCAGCCAATACAAGGTCACCCCGGCGCATCCGATAGCGGTGGAATTTGGTGGGGTTGATGAACAATGGATGGCAGCCAGCATGCAATCGATGCTCAACCGCGTGCGCAACCCGAGCGGTGAATAACTAATGCCCGGTGCTGCCGAAGCACCTAATCTACGGGCATTTGCGAAAAATCTGTGAGGGCCGCATCGCGCAACCCGCGCCAAACATTGCGCGCTTGTACACTCGCCGCGACATCGTGAACACGAAGCAACTGTACCCCAGCATCCATTCCCGTAACCGCCAAAGCGATACTGCCGCCCAGGCGTTCCGCCGCCGGTGCCTCGTTCGATAGTGCGCCGATCATCCGCTTACGGCTCGCCCCGAGCAATAATGGCTGACCCAGCGCATGGAACAGCGCCAGCCCGCCAAGCAAAGCGAGATTGTCCGCCAACGATTTGCCGAACCCGATACCCGGATCGAGAATGATGTGCTCGCGCGCTATGCCTGCTTCCAGCGCACGGTCACGGGCGGCCTTGAGCCAGTCGAAAACATCGAGCACCACATTTGCGTAATCACCATCGGCATGCAGATCATCGCCTGCGCCCGGCGCATGCATCAGTACCACGGGGCAATTGCGCGCGGCGGCGAGTTCGAGGCTGCGAGGATCATGGCGCAGCGCAGAAACGTCGTTGATGATCTGTGCGCCTGCCTCAAGCGCGGCCTCCATCACCGCGGGACGGCGGGTATCGACGCTGATTGCCGCCCCCATCGCGGCGCAATACTCGACTGCGGGAATGACACGTTTCAACTCGTCCCCTTCCCAAGTGGCCGCAGCGCCGGGGCGTGTGCTTTCGCCGCCAATATCGACCAACGCCGCTCCTGCTTCCAGCATCGCCGCTGCGTGGGACCGGCCTGTCTCGGGATCGTCGAGAAAGTCGCCGCCATCGGAAAAACTGTCGGGTGTCACATTGAGAACACCCATCACTTGCGGCTGGTCCAACCGGATGGTCCGTTCGCCCAATTGCAAGGCCGGATGGGCGAAACGCAGGGCCGACCATTGCGCCTCGGCCTCTGTCGAGACACTATCAGGCAATTGGCCAAGCGCCTCAGCCATCCCATCAGGCGAAACCCGCGCGCGAAGAATGACTTCGCCTTCACTACGCTGGATAAGTGCAAAGCGGTGGGCATAGACCATCCCGCCCGCCAGCCGGACAGCATCGCCCTCCTCACTTTGAGGGCTGGAAGCAAACCCGATCGGGCGAATATAAATTTGGTCGGTCATTGGGTCTTGGCTGGTAAGCTCAATCCTCATTCGCCAACAGATACAGCTGCCGGATCGCATCGATTGGCTTCACACCGCCCTCATGCTCAATATGCCAGAATGTCCAACCGTTGCAGCTGGGCGCGCCTTGCAGATCTTTGCCGAGGCCATGGATCGAACCGACCTGCTTTTCATAGGCCAATGAGCCATCTGCACGAACTTTCGCAATCCAGCGGCGCTTCTTGTCGAATATCTCTGTGCCCGGTGTGATGTAGCCATTCTCCACCAGCACGCCGAACGCCACTTTGGGGGCGCTCCGCTTGCTTTGCATCGTTTCCAGCGCGCTTTCATCAAGCGGCAATTCCTTCTCGATCCGCTTGAGCGCGATATCGCGGTAGAAATCCTCCCGCTCGCAGCCGATCCAACTGCGCCCAAGCCGTTTGGCGACCGCGCCGGTGGTGCCGGTGCCGAAGAACGGGTCGAGCACGACGTCGCCCTTTTCGGTCGTAGCCAATAGCACGCGGTACAGCAGCGCTTCGGGTTTCTGCGTAGGATGCGCCTTGTGCCCGTTATGCTTCAATCGTTCCGGCCCCCCGCAAAGTGGCAGCACCCAGTCAGAGCGCATCTGCAATTCGTCATTCAGCGTTTTCATCGCACGGTAATTGAATTGATAGCGGGCCTTTTCACCCTGGCTCGCCCAGATCAGCGTTTCATGCGCGTTGGTGAACCGTGTCCCTTTGAAATTGGGCATCGGATTGGTTTTGCGCCAGACTACATCGTTGAGGATCCAGAACCCCAGATCCTGCAGGATGGAACCCACGCGGAAGATGTTGTGATAGCTGCCGATGACCCACAGCGCGCCATCGGGTTTCAGCACTCGCCGCGCTTCGGTCAGCCAGTCACGGGTAAACTTGTCATAGACCGCAAAGCTGTCGAACTGGTCCCAATGATCGTTAACCGCATCAACCTGACTGCCGTCTGGCCGGTTAAGATCGCCGCCAAGCTGGAGGTTGTAGGGCGGATCGGCAAACACACAATCGACGCTATTATCCGGCAGGCTGCGCATCGCCTCGACACAGTCGCCCGACAGGATCTTGCCCAATGGCAAATCCAGCGGCGCTGCGGCAGTCTTGGCAGCTGCTTTACCAGCCGTCCGGACGCGCATTTTCGTGGTCTCCATGACCCCCATCAATCATTCCCCCTTCAAGTTATCCACAGGGTGAGTCCAAGCGGACTCCACGTCAAGTCCGAATAATACGCGCCACATAGTTAACGGGGAATCAATTAATAGAGAACAAAAAGTGTCCGGCACAAGATGTTGAGTCTATTGGCCTAACCGAGACTCGCCATGATGGGGTGTGGCCATAAGGACTCTCCGGCAAATTCAATCGAAAACTTTTTCAAGCGGTTAGCAGATAAGCCGTGTTGATCGCGAATAGCGCCACCAATCCGGCCCCGGCGATGCGTCCGATCCGTTCGCGAAATGCGATAAATCCGGCCAGCATCAGCGCGCTGGCGATAACCATCGGCAATTCCACATCTATCATTTCAGACGGAAGCAAACCGGGTGAAACGCTCATGGTTACACCCCCGATCAGCAGGATGTTGAAAATGTTGGAGCCCAGAACATTGCCGATCGCCAGTTCGGAATGACCACGCCATGCGGCGATGCCCGAAGCAGTCAATTCGGGCAGCGAAGTGCCCACCGCCACAATCGTCAAACCGATCACCACTTCGCTCATCCCGAACAGCCGCGCCAGATCGGCTGCGCCGGTGACCAGATAGCTCGCGCCAACGACCATCACACCCAATCCAACCAACAGCAATCCGCCCGCAGTTATCGTCTTGAGATCGGGCGCGGCGGACAATTCTTCTGCATGCGGGATAGCCTCACCATCTATCTGTGTGTGGCTGTAGCGCCACCAGATATAGCCTGCGACCACGGCCAGCAACGCCAGCCCGATCCAGATGCTGCCCCATGCAAACCAGGCGATGGCAAACAGCAGAACAGAAGCGAACGCATTGGTCATTGCGTCACGCAACATGGTTGGCCGGTCCAGCGTAATGGGCTGGATCAACGCCGCTGCGCCGAGGATCAGCAAGGAATTGGCGATGTTGGACCCGGCGATATTGCCCCAG
>JBBKWK010000269.1:0-29465 GCA_037968915.1 Pontixanthobacter sp. | reverse complement strand
GCGTTTTGGGTCTCTAAATTTTTTGGTGGGGTTTATGATGGGCCGCGCGCCTGCGCCTTGCGCGCGGCCTCATCGTGCCTAGGGGGCTCGCCAGTCAGGCTAGCAAGCCTTCCCAAAGGGCTCTCTGCCATTCTTTGCTGTCCCGCGGCACCGGAAGCTCATCCCAAGTGCGTCCGCGCAGAGACCGGCCAGCCAGTTTTTTACCGACCCTGACCATCATGCTGCCGTCTGCAACTTCCACCCTGCGCGCGTTCGGCTTATTGGTGCCGCCTGGTGCCCAGTCACCCCATTGCTTGAAGTGAAAGGCAACGCCGGCTGCCGTGCATTGGTCGTGCAGGGCATGAAACCAGGCTGGGTTGGTCGGCCTAGCGTGCCCGCCACTCTCGCCGCCTGCAATCACCCAATCCAAAGCACCTATCCACGCTGTAAGGTCTACCGGGCCAAGCAATGGCTCGGCTGAAATAAAGCGTACAGCGGCGGGTATTGCGGCAAGTATTGGCAGGCGTTCCCTTGCCCTGCGCTGATCTTCAACCGTTGTCCCGATCCAAACATTGTTTGGCCATGTTTGACCCCACGGTGCGAGGGCAGCGATCATTTGCGGACGTTTTGTGAGCAACAACCAATCGAGCCATGGCGTTGCCTCAATCAACGACCATAGCTTCAACATTACTTCAGCTGGGTATTCAGCGGGTAATAGCAGGGGGCATATAGGTAACACTGCCTGTGTCTCGAATGGCTAATTCCCCTCTTCAAATGTGGGTGGGGAAGCTGGGGCTAGGCCTGCCTTGAAGCTAAGCGTCACAATGACCGCGTTTCGAAGGCTCTGGCGCTGGTGGCTGGTCAAAGCCAAGAGACGACACACGTCTTCATTCTCCAGCACCCGTGCAGGTTGCCGAACCATATCAAGTCCCCTATTCTGAAAGCAATGGTCGAGGTTCAGCGCTTTTTAGCTGCCTCATTTACATAAGTAGCAAATTGAAACCTATTTGTCAATCTTGTGTATTTTGAGAGGGTTGTGACACTCGAACCTATGCATAAGTTGAAGTTTTGGGGCCAAAAATTGGGGCCAAATCTACAGCTTCATAATGTTTAGGCTATATATCAGGTGCTTACTGGTAGGATGAGAGTCCTCTTCTGGCACCATTTTTCTCAAAGCGCTGAATCACTTGAAAAATCGTCACTGAGAAGTTCTTCCAAGCCCGTTCATCTTGATGCGCCTTCCTGAATGATTGCGGATGGCCCGGTGCTCTCGGCAAATTGGGCCCACAAGATTGCAGCCGAAATCGAAGTGCATGTTGGGAACGCAAAGTAGATTTTTGATATCTACGCAACTATCGGGGTGCGACACCCTTGGTCACCGGGAATGGTCAAAGGGCGCGACCGTAAAGCCCGCGGTCTCCAGTGTCATGCGGGTACCTCTCACAGCACGGCTCGTTCGCTCCTTTGGATCTGTTGTGGGTTGGCTGCTTCCAGTTTGCGGAACTTCGATTGAGACATGCAAATCCGACTGAATACTTCGAAGCATTTCGCCCAATGGAAGATCGCCCGAACCGGGGACCATTCGGCTGCTTATCGCCTCGATCCATCGCTCGGAATGATCGACGCGGGCAGGTCCATCGCTGATCTGTACAAAGCTGATGCAATTCCGGAATGCTGAAATCTCGGCCGGTTCCACTCCGCTTCGTGCGGCGTGCAGCGTATCCAGAACGAGGCCGATATTGGCGCTGTCTAGCGGTTCGATCAACTCAGCCGCCTGCTTTAGCGTAGTGATGTTTGAAAACGGGTTGAATTCAACTCCCAGCTTGATTCTGTATTTCGCAGCGATATCGGAAAGGCGGCCCAGAGCGTCCTGCGCATGGCCGACATCGGTTAGATGCGAGTGAACCGTAGCAAAGCTTGCGTTCAATTCGGCCCCTATTGCCAGGCTGTCTTCCATTGCGCTCCAGTCGGAATCTTTGGTCAGCGGGAAAACTTCGAGACTTAGGCAGCCAGTTGAATGCCGCCTCATCTGCGCGAGTAATACTTTCACATCCTGACCGCGCACGAGGGGGTATTTGCCTTGAAATGCGGGCGGCATATAGGTGAACAGACATACGTTTTTGCACCCTTCCGATGCGGCCAGCGACACAAGCTCAAAAGCGTCCACGTCCATTGCGGTCAGGTGGTGCAGCGAAAGAGTAGCCCTTTTCATGGTTTGGGAAACCTTTCAAAAATCAGCGGACAGACTCTTGGCCTTGCAATAAAAAAGACATTCATGATTGTTTTAATTACAAGTTCGGCTAATGTCGATCAGGTAGATTTGAGAGGTTAGGCCGCATGGACCAAGTGTCCAAATCAGACTTGAAAGACCGCATGGAGTATGAGGCCGCGCGCAAGAGCCCGCCTGATACATTTCCCAAGTTCTCTGACATCCCGGCCGGGCGATACACAGATCAGAAATTTCTGAGTCTGGAAAAGGAGCAGATGTGGAAGCGAGCTTGGCTGTATGGGTGCCATGCCGATGAAATTCCCGAGCCCGGTAGCTGGAAACTTGTCCGAAATAGTGGATCACCGATAATTCTACTTCGCGATTTAGGCGGTGAATTTCGCGCCTTTTACAACACCTGCCAGCATCGCGGTGCACCCTTGGTAAAAGAAGACGAGGGGCAATCGCGCGGGTTTGTTTGCGGCTATCACGGTTGGTCTTACACTCTGGATGGCAAGCTGGTGGCGGTACGTGACAAGCGCGATTTCGTGGATCTGGATTTTTCGTGTCGCAGCCTGAAACCAGTTCGCTGCGAAGCGTTGGGTAAACTGTTATTCTACAATGAAGATTGCGAAGCGCAGCCGCTGCGCGACCACATTGGGCCGATGGCGGGCGAACTGGACCAGTATCAGCTCGAAAATCTGAACTTCGTGGAAAGCCGCAGCTACGAAGTGCAAAGCAATGTCAAAGTGCTGCTCGATGCCTTTCTGGAAGTGTATCATTTGAAGTCGATCCATCAGAACACTGTTGATCGCTTCCTCGATCACCGCGGCATGACAATCAGCCTTTGGGAAAACGGGCATTCGCGGATGATTACGCCAAACCGCAGGCCGGACTGGAAAGACCCGGGCACGATTGGAATGCCCAAGATCGAAGGGGTCGGAGAAATCGCTCGTGACAATAATGTCAGCTATCTCATCTATCCCAATTTCGTAATGCCGCCTTCCGATAGCGGTATTCCGATGCTGCAATTTTGGCCGACATCCGACACCACCTGCCGGGTGGTCTCGACGTGGATCGCCCCTGACTATTCGGCGGACGATCCGCATCCCAAATGGAAAAACCGAACCGAGAACTGGGAACGCATTCTTTACGAGGATCTGCAATTTGCGCCGGAAATCCAGGAATCACTGGAATCGCCTGGTTTCGTGGGCATGCCGCTGAATTATCAGGAGCGGAGACTGTACCATTGGCACGAAGAGCTTGATCGCCGGATCGGGCTGAACCATGTGCCGGCTGAACTGGCGGTAAAGCCCGTACTTGCGGAATGGGTCGAGAAATGAACGAAACCAATGCCCCGGCTGCCGACGGCATGCATGATAACCTCGGCTTCGACGATGATCAGTTGGCAGCAATGCCGACCGTCTATCGCGATGGATTGCTTCAGGATCAGGTGGTTCTGATAACGGGCGGTGGGAGCGGCATTGGCAAGGGCATCGCTTTTCTGTGCGCACGCTTGGGTGCCAAGGTCGTGATTTGTGGCCGTACGGCCGAAAAATTGACCGCAACCTGCGACGCGATTGAAAAAGCCTGCGGAAACAGGCCGCTCGATATCGCCATGTCCATTCGAAAACCGGAACTGGTCGATGCGACGTTTGACCGTGTTTTCGAGGAATATGGCCGGCTGGACCATCTGATAAACAATGCTGGCGGTCAGTTCCCGCAGAATGCGATCGATTTCAGCCGCAAAGGCTGGTCGGCAGTGATCGACCTCAATCTCAACGGAACATGGTGGATGATGCAGGCCGCAGCCCTGCGGTGGCGGGAGCGCAACCAGCACGGCAACATCATCGGGATCGTGGCCAATGTGGAACGAGGGATGCCGCAGGCGGCACACACCTGCGCCGCGCGAGCAGGTGTAATCTATCTTTCAAAAACACTGGCAACTGAATGGGCACCGCTCAATATCCGGGTCAATACAGTGGCAGGCGGCGTGATCGAAAGCGAAGGTTTCCGCGTCTATCCAGAAGAGGCATTGGAGCGGTTTCATGAGGCCAATCCAATGCGCAAGCGCGGTGATGTGTGGGATATTGCCGAGGCCTGCGTCTATCTGATGGCCCCCTCAGGCGATTTTATTACCGGTGAAATGCTGGTGGTCGATGGTGGGCAGGCGCAAGATGGCGCTGTCTGGCCTGCAGGGCGCCCTGAATATTTCGGCGGAACCAAGCCCAACCGTATCTGAATGGCCACCACGATAGCGAATGACTGAACAGATCGTGATGGAGAAAGGCTAGTCGCCAGAAGCTCGCGCCGCGCGAACGGCCGCCGCCAATTCCGCATTACGCGGGTTGCGGCGTAACGTAAGACCACCGTTGACCTGAAAATTCTGGCCAGTCATGAAACATTGATCGGATACGATCCACGCCGCGGCATTGGCGATGTCTTCCTTGGTGTTGACCCGGCCGAGCGGATATTCCTGTTCGAAAGCGGCAACCACCGCCGGATTGGCGGCGGCGCGTGCGGTCATCGGGGTGTCAGTGAAGCCCGGCGAGATGCTGTTCGCGCGTATTCCGCGAGAGCCAAATTCATTCGCAATCGTACGGATGACGTGATCCGCGCCCGCCTTGGTGCCCATATAGGCGGCATGATCTTCCAGCATGATGGTTGCGGTGGCCGAACTGATCTGAACCAGGCAGCCGCCATCGCGCATGACCCGCAGCGCCGCCTGATAGAATAGGATGCTACCAACAAATTGCAGCCGCGTTATCTCTTCAAGCTGCTTGGCTGTCATATCCAGGAAAGGCACCAGCAGTCCCAAGCCGGTTGCATTGACGGCGATATCAAGCCCGCCGTGCCGGTCGACGATTTGCCCGAATAGCGATGCCAGCTGATCTTCTTCGGTAATGTCGGCAACCACGTATCCTGCACCGCTGCGATCCGCGAACAGGCGCAGTTCTTCGGCATTCCTGCCAGCAACGATGACATTCATTCCATCAGCGATGAACCGGCTGGCGATTGCCTGTCCCATATTTCCGGCCCCGGCGGCGCCCATAACAACCACTACTTTTGCGCCGCCAATTGTCATCACGAGGCGCTCTCGAGCTCGGCGATCAGTTCCTTCTGCAAGCGAAATTTCTGGATTTTGGATGTCGACATTGGCCATTCGGTCACAAACCGGACGTGGCGGGGGACCTTGAAATTGGCGATAGCGCCGCGGCAATGCGCGATCAATTCCTCCGCGCTGGCGCTGGCGCCATCAGCAAGCTCGATGAAGGCCGCGGGTATTTCGACATAGCGATCGTCGGGAATTGCCACGACCTGGGCCAATTTTACCGCCGGATGACTTTGCAACGCCGCTTCGATCTCCGCCGCCGCAACATTTTCTCCACCAACCTTGAGCATGTCCTTGGTCCGGCCGTGGAACATGATCTGTCCATTTTCGTCGAACGAGCCGATATCGCCAGTATGCAACCACCCCTCACGGATGCTCTCGGTCGTTTTGTCCGCAGCGTTATAATAGCCTGAAAGCATATGCGGCCCGCGCGCGCAGATTTCGCCCTTTTCGCCGGGCTTGCATTCGCGGCCACTTTCCATATCCACGATGCGGACTTCCCAATCGTCGAGGGGTACGCCCAGCCGGCCCGTCCGCTGTTCGAAATCATCATCCAGACGGCTGGTGCAAATCGTACCTGCGCCTTCGGTCAGGCCATATGTGCCGACATGGATGATACCCGGCATCGCCTTGACCATCGCACCCTTGATCCACGCCGGCTGGACTGCGAAATTGCTGTTCATCAGCCGCATGGAGGACAGATCGGTAGTGGCGAAATCAGGATGGGAGATGAGATCCTGCATGATGGTAACAAAGCTGGGATAGGCGACCGTGGCACCTTCATCCTGCAACATGCCCAGCGCCACGCCCGCTTCGAAATAGGGTACCGTCAGATAGGCGCCGCCCGTATCCAGTATCATCGTCATCGGCAGGATGCCGGCGATGTGATAGATTGGCAGCGGCGACCATACCTTGTCTTCCGCGCTGATCTGATACCGTTTGCCGAGATTCCGGCTGTTGCCCACCATCGCGCGGCCCGAAATCATGCAGCCCTTGGGATTTGCCGTAGTGCCCGAAGTATACAGGATCAGCGCGCAGCTATCCGGCGCAACATTGCCGATCACCCGGTCCACTTCGCTATCATCGATCCTGTCACCGGCGCTCAGTACTGCAGCCATTGTCACCAGATGATTTGCACATTTATCTTCAAGGCAGACTATCTGCCCGAGCGAAGGCGCCTCGGCCAGCGCAAGTGCCCAGCAATCCTGCTGTGCGGCAAGTGATGGCAGCGCCGCCAGCAAACGTTCGCCGAAATCGAGCGAATCCGCCACTCGACCGGTGGTGACCAGCATTGCCAGATTGGCGTCTTTGATCAGATAGGCGAGTTCTCCCGGTTGGTACCGGGCGTTGACGGGCACGGCGACCGCGCCGGCCATCGCTGCACCGAACAGGACTTCGACAAATTCCGGGCAGGTCGGCAACAGGATGCCGATATGATGGCCCGGCTTGATCCCCTGCTTGATGAATGCCTTGGCCCAGCGGCGAGCGGCGGCGTTTAACTGGGCATGGCTCAGCCGCCTGTCGGGGAACACCAGTGCATCGCCGTCCCCTATCGTTCGGGCGCTTTCGCGCAGCATGGCGCCCATCGTCAGGATTGGCTCGGTCATGGCAAAGTTCCCTCTAACTTTTTGGGGATCATTTCGGGCATCATGCGGATCGTCATTGGATTGTCATCGACTGGCCCGACTAGACTTCACGAAGCAGCGTCGAGACATCACCATCCCAATCATCCGCTGCTCGCTCGATCATAGAGAAGAATGCACGAATGGCGCTGCTCTCCTCCAGAATTTCGACCATATGGCCCAAGGATTGGACCGTATCGACATAGCAGAAGCGTATCTCCCCAAATTGGCCGGAGGAGGCAATTTCATGGCCCTGCGCTGCATATGCCGCGACGGCCGCATCGTAATCTTCGGCAATCACCGCAACGTGGTGCATTGCTTCAGTGCCTGCGGGAATTGTGTCGCGATAGCATGACGGGGTTTCGTCATGCTGCTCGACCAGTTCGATCTGGACTGGGCCCGCTTGCGCAATCGCGACCGAGAAATCGGTTTTCTGTGTCCTTCCGCGATGAACAGCTTCGCCAATATCGATATGCGGGTTCACAATGAACGGGCCGATGCCCATTGTTCGGTGCCAGCGCCGCGCAGCTTCTTCCAAATCCTTGACGACCCAGGAAAATTGCAGAATTCGCTGATCAACCTGCATGGCAGCTTCCCTTTTTCAGGCGAAAGAATACCGAATGGATATTCGTCTTGCTCAACATACAAGAGATGTTAGCGTGACTGTATGGCAAGTAAACAGTCAAACATGTTTGTTTTTTATTTAGCTCTGCCCATCAGCGTGGCCGCATCGGGAAAGAGCTGTAATGGATAACCGCTCCCATTTGAGAAAGTTCGAGGATCTTGCCGTAGGTGAATGCCGGAAATCGGCCAGCAAAACGGTCAGCGAGGCGGAGATTTTGAACTTCGCCCGGCAATATGACCCACAGTGGTTTCATGCCGATGCCGAAATGGCGCGCGATTCCCATTTTGGCGGTCTGATCGCCAGCGGTGTGCATGTGCTGGCTATCTGGCGACAGCTGGACCACACCATTAACGGCGATGTGGATTTCATCTGCGGGATCGGGTTTGACGATTTTCGCCTGATCACAGCATTGCGCGCAGGCGATACAGTCTATGTGACATCCGAAATTGCCGCGCTTACGCCGTCAAAAAGCGGTAAGCCGCGCGGGACGGCGATCACTCATTATGAAATGCGCAACCAGAACGAAGAAGTGGTTGTCCGGTTCGACAGCATTAATCTAGTTTATTGCCGCTCGGCTTAACGCAGATCGCTAGAACGTTGCTGCCATGGCGCGGGCCTGTTCGTTTGCCGTTTCCATTGCCCCTCCAACAAGTTCAGCAGGCCCATAAGTCGGCGCGACCCGAAGGCTGCATGTGTTGGTCACGCCGATAAAGCCCAGCCAACTTTCCAGATAACGCAGCTGGAAATCGAACTGCGCCAGCTCTCCGCCAGGAACAATCGGCATCGCGCTGGCGGCAATTACCATTGCCTTCTTGCCTGCTGCATGGCCCGTTACATTGCCCTCTATGTCGTTTGTGAAGGCCATACCCGGCTGCGTTATGACATCGATGAAATGCTTGAGCGCATAGGGCAGACCGAAATTCCACATTGGCGTCGATATCAGATAGGCATCGAATGACAGGAAGTGATCAGCATGGCGCTGGATCTCATCCCACGCCGTCGCCAATTCAGGGGACACCGGTTCGCCGCCAATCAGATCGTAACGCCCTTCGATCATCCCGGCCCCAAGATCAGGCAGGTCAGCCTGCCACACATCGATGCGTTCTATTTCAGGCGCGGCATCACGCTCGCCTAGCGCTGTCAGAAATGTCTCTGCCACTGTGCGGGAACGGGACCGTTCGCCGCGCGGACTGGCATCGATATGGAGCAGTCGGCGCAATCTCGTCATGCGCCCTTATCCAGCCTGCGACTGAAATCGACGCGAATATCAGCGCCATCTACTTCCGCATGCCAGACCTTGATCGGCGTGTCGGTCAACTGGCCCGAGGGGCAGCCATCGCGCAGGTCGAACCGGACACCGTGCATCGGGCAGAAGATGAACACCTTGCGCACCTTGCCACCAGCCAGTTCCTGAAAAGCATGGCTGCACTTATTTTCGACCGCGAAAACGCCCATCGGACTGCGCACCAGCAGCAGGTTTTCACCCCCGGCATCGACTTTCAGCGTGCCGTTTACGGGCACATCATCCAATTGCGCGACAATCTCCATATCAGCGCCGCTGATCGAAACGCCGCCCGATCATAGCGCTGGCAATATTGGTTTTCTGGATGTCGATCGCGCCGCCGGCAATACCCCAGCCCCACGCATCGCGTAGGCGCCGTTCCATCGGGAATTCCTTGCTGTAGCCATAGGCGCCCATCAATTGCAGCGCATTGCCAGTCACCTCACGGGAGATATTATTGGCAAAGCATTTGGCGACCGAGGAATCCTGCACCGATGGCAGGCCGTTCTCGGCATTGGATGCAGCCCGCCAGATCAGCAATCGCGCCGCATCAACGCTCATCTGCATTTCGGCCAACTTCAGCTGCACTGCCTGAAAATCAACGATCGCCTTACCGAACTGTTTGCGGTCCTGAACATAGCCGAGCACATCTTCGAGCGCGCCGGACGCCTGCGCCATCGACATGGTGGCATTGCCGCAGCGTTCCAGATCAAACGCTTCCATCAATTTGCGAAACCCCCCGGCCGGTACCACCACATTGTCGGCTGGAACTTCGCATTCATCGAAATAAATATCTGCCGAAGGAATACCGCGGAAGCCCATCAGGTCTTCGTTCGGACCGAAGGTCATCCCCGGAGTATCCTTTTCAACCAGGACCGCACCGATACCCTTGGCCCCCTTTTCCGGGGATAGACGGCAGTAAACGAGATAGGCGCTGGAATGGCCGCCGCCCGAACACCAGCGCTTGGTGCCGTTCAGCACCACTTTGTCGCCTCGGGCCTCGCCAGTTGTTGTGAGATCGGTCAGCGCGCTGCCCGCGTCGGGTTCGGACATCGAAACTGCCACGACCATGTCGCCCTTGCAGACCGCAGGCACGATCCGCTGCTTTAATGTGTCGGAACCGAAAAGTTCGATTGCCCTCACCGGCCCAACACTTGATTCAAAGATCGGGAAAGCGACTGCGGACGATATTTTGGCGAATTCCTCCAGCACGATCAGAGCCTCGAGATTGCCGAGGCCCAGACCGCCAAGTTTTTCGGGCACGTTGATGCCCAAAAATCCCAATTCGGCATATTGCTTGATCATCGCAGAGGGAAGGGGAGTGTTATCCCGCTCCAATTGCGCCGCGATTGCGGGCAATTCCGCTTGCGCGAAATCTCGAGCGGATTGCTGAAGCTGGCGCTGATCATCTGTCAGAGTAAAGTTCATCGAAGTCCTGTCTTTTGGCCAGATATTTAGGAGTCTGCGAAAGCTTCAGGCAGGTTTTTCGAACACCAGCAGAACGTTCCCCGGCATGTGGTAATACAGGCCGTAACCGCTGTTGAATATCACATGTCCATCGTAAACCGCAGCACCTGGCCCGCTCATCGCGCCGCCGGATGCCTTTTTCCCGCTGATGGTCGTTACTTCCTTTCGGGTGTTGTAACTCCAGATGACCTTCCCACCGCGCTTGTCATAGGCGCGAAACCAACCGTCCAGATGGCCAGCCAATACAGCGCCGGGAATTGCGGTGGATGCAGACGAGGCTCCGGGATCGCAATATTTTTCGCCGCCACAAATGTTCTTGGTTTTGTTGCGCCACAGGACCTTGCCCGTTGCAGCGTTAATGGCATGAACGCCCGCGCCGCTTTGCTTGGGATCATATTTCCGTCCGTCATACGTGTCGTCCATATCGACGATGGGGACGTAAACTGTGGTCCCTTCGCGCGACATGCCGAAATGGATGCCGCCCTGTGTACCGCCGTGGCCCAGCCGCCGTTCCCAGACAATTGCACCCTTTTCCGGGTCGACACCGTAAGTGACGCCGGACTTCTGACCGACTACGATAATGTCTTTGCCGCCGGGTAATGGCACCAGCAGCACCGATGAAGCCAGATCGAGATCAGGTCCATTTTCGGTAGGACAGTTTTCATTGCCCATCATGCAGCCAACATTCCACGCGTCATTTTTGGTGAATTGCAATTGCCACAATTTCTTGCCTGATTTTGCATCGATTGCGAACAGTGCATCGCTATTGCCGTCTGCGGGTGAGGAATAATTCTCTCCCGAACCAAAATACAGGCGGCCCCGCTTTGCATCATAGGTCGGGCTATTCCAGACCGGTGCGCCGGACGGTCCGAGAATACGGGCGCCAGCAGACGTCTTGCCCTGCTGTTTGGGCTCTGCAGGGACAGTGTGGGTCTTCCATTTGATGTCTCCGGTTTTCGGATCCAGTGCGGCAACCGAACCGCGAAACGTACAGCAATTATAATTTGGATCGGCCGCCGAGGTTACTTCGAGCGAAGAAACCGGGACAAACAGGCTGCCTGCATGCAGAGAAGGTGTGCCGGTGATTGTGGCGTTGGGGTGATCGTCGACCTTCTTGCGCCATATCTGTTTGCCGGTCATCGCATCGACTGCATACACACGGCCAATCACGTCGCCGAAATACAGTCGCTTGGTGGCCGGATCGGCGATTATTGCGGTGCGGATTTCCGCGCTGGCGCGGAAGGTCCATTTGGCACAACCACTATCCACGTCGAGCGCGTAAACCGTGCCGTTTTGGCTACCCACGAAGATGGTGTTCCAGCCTACCGAAGGCTGGGACCGCGCCCGGACTGCCTGGGGATATTCAAACGCCCATTTCAACTTGAGGTTCGGGACATCCGCTGCCGTTACGCCGCCAACCGAGGCTGGAACGAAGCGGCTATTGTCATAGCCCCAACCGACCTTGGCCGGCGCAGCGCCAACGAATTTCGCGGCATCTCCGGTGCAGCTTTTGGGCGGGGGAGGCGGTTTGTAATCGGCAAGTTTTGTGCGGGCCAGATATTCGGCAATGTATCGCCGCTCTTGCTGGCTAAGGTGTGCCGCCTGTTGCTTCATCAGTCCGTCATTCATGGCGGCGAGAGTTGCATCGGGGGCCATCATCTCAAGCCATAACACGGCGGGCGCCTTGGGGACTGCGCCCGAATGACACCCGAGGCAGTTATCATTGAACAGTGCGACCCCGGGGTGGGTTTCCAGATCAATCCCTTCACCGGTTCGCGTCTGCAGCTCATCAGTCGAGGTCATCCTTCCGGAATCACCACCGGCTGCCTCTGGATTATCCTCGCAGCCGGTAGCCAATAGGGCCAGACCGAGCAGGCCTGAAACTCCTATCTTTCTGATCATGGAAGCAGATCACTGAAGTTGAGACCCAGCTCGATCCCGAAATAGCGCGGGGGGCCATATTGACTGTTTAGCCACAATCCAGCGACATTTTGCGATGCCGTACGATAGCGCTTGTCAGTCAGGTTTTGACCGACCAGGCGGACGTAATACCGGTCATCGGCTTCGGCCAGAGTGATCGAGGCGTTCACCAGTGTCCGGGCGTTGAGGAAAGTGTTGCCTTGCGGCTCGTCGATCGACTGGGTGAACAGGTTTCGCGCTTGATATGCGACGTTGCCGTTCACGACGACCTTGTAATCGTTGCTTAATGGCGCCGCATAGGTGGCATCCGCCGTCCACTGCCATTTGGGCGCACGATCCAGCGGTGCGGTGGCAAGATCATAGCCTGCTCCGGGTGCATCATACTGGTCGTACTTGCCGTCCTGATAGCCGAGCACGCCGCGCAATGTCAGGCTATCGACCGGTTTCGCGGTCAATTCCGCTTCGAACCCCTTGACCGTCGCGCTCGCAGCATTGACGAAGATGGTCACCTGATTGGGATTGCCATTGACCACGATTGGTACATTGAGCTGTTTCTGCAAATTCGTATATTCAACATAAAATCCGGTCAGATTGGCGCGAATTCGATTGTCGAGAAACTCGCTTTTGATGCCCACTTCATAGCTTTTGGCCTTTTCCGGATCGGTCGGGCGAGCAGCTTCGGCAAACGCGTCCAGATCTGCACCAAAGGCGGCGAAACCACCAATCTGGTCGTTGAAACCGCCTCCTTTGTATCCCGTTGCATGGGTTGCATAGATGTACACATCGTCGGTCGCCTCAAACCCGAGGTTTACGCGGTAGGTCAATTCGTTGGACTTGGAATCTACCCGCACGACACCGGCGGGATAGTTGTAAACGCTGGCGTCGAGCGGCTCATCGAGAGTGATGCCCAAATCGAACCCGCCCCCCAGTGTCGGGATAAAGGCTTGCTGGCGGCCGCGCCAGGTCTTGTCGTCCCAGGTTTGCCGCACACCCCCAGTCAAGGTGAGGCGATCGCTGAATTTGAACGAGCCTTCGGCAAATATCGCCTTGGATTTGGCCTTTTGCGCGTTGCATAAAATATAGGGTGTGTCGTTCCAATTACCGAAGGGCAGTGGTCCGGCAGTCAGATCGAGGAAGCCGAGGATCTGCGATACACAAAAATCGGTATTGTCCTTCTGGTAGAAACCGCCGGCGACGAAATCGAACGGCCCGCCAAGGTCGCTCGCAAAACGCAGTTCCTGTTGGAATGTTTTGCGATTATCGTCGCGGCTGGCATCGAAAATGGACAGCGGCTGACCATCGGGCGCAATCGCGACGACGCCGGGATAGGAATTCGGCAGGCGGGACTTCTGTTTGCGCCAGCCGGTTACCGAAGTCAGCGTGCCGACATCAAAGTTGAAATCGATATTGGCATAGAGCCCGTCCACGTCGATCCGCTGTTTCGCGCTCTGAAAGGCATCGTTGCGCAGAGTAATCCCGGCATTGTCGAGCGGATCGCTACTCGAATTAGCTACTTTCAACCCAAGCAAGTCGGTCAGGAATGGTGCGGTGCCGGTGTAGAATTCGTTTTCGTTCACCGAGGGGACTGAACCGGACCGGTCGCGCAGCCATTCATACTGGAACAGCGCAGTGATCGAATCGCTGGGTTCGATCTGAAGTTTGGCGCGCGCCTGCCACACATCCTTGCCACCGACATCATCTCCATTGAGGCAGCCCTGCGCCCCTTGGAACTTGTTGGCGACAAAGCCGGTTACCGGGCCGTAACAGGCCCCGTTCTTGTAATAGCCGTCGCTCTTTTCATAGCCGCCAACCAGTCGCAGGGCCGCAATGTCGCCAATCGGCACATTGGCTGCTCCTTTGACACCGACGCTTCCGAAACTACCATAGCTGAGCCGGCCTTCAGCGCCGATGGTGTTCATTTCGGGCCGCTTGGTCCGAACTGTCACCGCCCCGCCGGTCGAATTCTTGCCGAACAATGTTCCCTGCGGCCCGCGCAGCACTTCGACTTGGGAGACGTCGAAGGTATCCAGCAGTTGGGTTTGCACGCTGGGAACCACGAAGTCATCGACAAGCACCACCACCGGCGGTTCGAAATAGACGATGATGTTATTCTGGCCGACACCGCGCATGGCGAAGGAAGCGGCGTTGAAGCCGGTAATCGTTTCGGCTGAGAAGTTCGGAACGAATGACGAGAGGCCGCCGATATTGTCAACATTGGCTTGCTGGATCAGTTGCTGGTCGATCGCAGAAACGGCAATCGGTGTTTTCTGCAAATCAGAATCGCGCCGAGTGGCGGTAACCACGATTTCGGCAATGCCTGTGCGCGGTTCAGTTCCCTGTCTCCCTGCTTGGGTTGGCGCTTCCTGCGCCAGGGCCGCCGACGTGCAGACCGCTATAGCCAAAGTCGCCGCGCCGCAGCGCATCGCCATCTTCAACATCAATTCTCTCCCTTGAGCCGCCGATACCTGTTTTGATCCGGCAATCGTCTATCCTCCGCAAAAGAATTGCATAGGCACCAATAAAAATCAATCATGTTTGTTTTTTTATTCAAAGAAGTTTGCTAGTATTGCCTCGACACTTTGAAACGCTGCGGAACGGCGCCCGCAAGGAGGCATGGATGGCATTCGATTTTCGAAATTGGGATATTCACATCGGGGAGCCTCACCCATTTAATGAAGAACGCAGCCGCCCGGATAACGGGACCGGCAGGTTTGATCCGGCGCGATATTACGATCCTGCGATACTTCGGGCAGAGTGGGACAAAATGTTTACCCGGACCTGGTTACTGGCCGGTGTTGTGAGCGATATTCCCGAAACAGGCGACTGGCTGCGTTACGATATCGCCAGTGAATCCTTTATTGTGGTTCGAGATAGCGATGGAACCATAAAGGCGCATTACAATGCTTGTCCGCATCGCGGCAGCCAGATTGCCCTCGCCGATTTTGGATCAGCGGATCAATTTACCTGCCCGTTTCACAGCTGGAAATTCGCGCTTGACGGCAGCAATGTGGAAATCACGGATCGGGAGACTTTCAATCCTACCGTATTGTGCCACGGCACTGACCTGAAATCAGTTCGCTGCGAGGAAGTGGCTGGTTTGATTTTCATCTCCATGAAGGACGATATACCGCCTGCGCGCGAGTGGCTCGGCGAAGTGGCCGACCACCTGGCATTATACGACATCGATCAAATGCATGTCGTTCAGCATAAACGGTCAGACTGGGCCGCCAATTGGAAGGGCGGTGTCGATGCGTTTTATGAAATCTACCATCTACATAGTGTGCATCCGCAGACCCAGGGGGTGATGGATGACCGAACCCAGATTGATCTGTTTCCCAATGGAATGAGCCGGCAATTTGTACCGTTTGCTCAGCCGTCCCCGCGCTTTCCTGATCAGGAATCGGTAAATGCGGGCATCCAGATGATGCTCGCCGACGCCGGGCTCGAAGTGCAGGATTATCCGGCAACTGCGAGTCAATGCCGAGCCGCAGTGCAGCAGGCGAAGCGCGCCCGGTCGGACAAATATCGCCTCGGATATGAGAAATTCAGCGATACCCAACTGAGCGATTCGACCATTTATGGGCTATTTCCCAACATCCAGATCGGCTGCCATCCGGAAGCGGTTTTCATTCACAGGTTCATGCCTCACCCGGCAGACCCGGAACAATTCACCTATGAAACGATCATCATGTTCAAGCCCGAGGATATTCCCGGCTATGGTGCTCCGGCGTGGATGGGGCTGGCCGCGGATGCCGATATTTCGGGGATGATCCGACCCGATGTCGTGCACACGCCTCTCGGCGAGCCACCGGAACTGGGCGAAGTGCTAGACCAGGACAGCGAATTGTTGCCGATTGTGCAGAAGGGGTCGCGATCACGCGGTTTCGCTGGTCCCCTGTGGAGCGAGCAGGAAGCACGGCTGCGCCATTTCCATGTTGAACTGAACCGCTATCTCGATGGTTCGAAAGCTTAGGAGCCCTTACATATGCCCACTACATTTCTCGCGCGATTCAAGGTGAAGCCCGAAAAAGATACCGAATTCGTTGGCCTGATCCACCAGATGGAAAAGGTCGCGGCGGCTGAACCGGAAACGCTGGAATACAAATTCTACCGCCTCGAAGGGCCGCATGAATTTGGCGTATTCGAAAGTTTCGCCAATGAAGCGGCGGACAAGGTCCATCAGGAAAATCCGGCAGCCGCGCCGATCATTGAAAAGATGATGGGATGCATGGACGGCACATACACCCGCGAATATCTTCACGACGTCGAAAGCTGAACGGCGTAATCTGGCAAAATGATTGCCGTCCAATTTATCGATTCAGGGAGAATACAGGCTTATGACGAATCCCGGAAAATCCTTCATCGCCACGTTGCGAACGACTCCCGCCAAGCGTCAAGATTTCATCGCCCTGCAGACCGAGTTAAAGGGCCTTGTGAAGCAACAGGAGCCCGACGCATGGGTCTATGAAGTACTGCAAGCGGATGAAGATCCGGATCTGTTCTACTGCATCGCTACATTCAAGGACGACGCAGCGTTCGACAAACATATGAACATCGATTTCCACGAACGGTTGGTCCCGCCTATCTTGGATTGCCTCGCTACCGAGATGGAAATCCAATATTTGAAATCTTGGGCCTAGCCAGCCGTTTTACAATTGGTCCGGCGCCTCGATCAGATTGGCGAGCGCTTCCAGGAACTGTGCTCCGTCTACCCCGTCAATCGCCCGGTGATCACAGCTAAGCGACAGATGGAGCACCGGCACCACCCTGACGGCGCCATCATCTTCCACTGGCTCGGGGCGGGCTCGGCCCACTGCCAAAATTGCGCCTTGGGGCGGGTTGATGATCGCATCGAATTCTTCAACTCCGAAACTGCCGAGATTGGACAGGCTGAAGCTGCCGCCCTGATATTCCGACGGTTCCAGTTTGCCCGAGCGCGCACGCTGGGTCAGCGCCGCCACCTGGCGGCCAATTTCAGCCACACTCAGATTATCCGCCTGCTTCACGATTGGCGTGATCAAGCCGCGGTCGGTCGCGACGGCGACCGCAATATCGGCGCTGCCGAAACGGTGGATTTCGTTCCCGTGCACCTGGATGTTCACCGCTGGCACTTCGCGTAGCGCGAGCGCGCAGGCGCGGATCAGATAATCATTGATCGTGCCTGGCTTGCCAGCCAGGTCACGCAGCTTCAGTAGCCGATCAACCCTGACACGGCGGCGCAGATAGATATGCGGAATTTCTTGTTTGGCACTGGTCAGACGCTGCGCAATCGTGCGCCGCATGGCCGACATTTTGACGATCTCAACCTCGCCTGCAGTGCCTGATGGCGGCGGGCCCGCTTTGGCAGATGGCGCAACCGCCTCAACCTTGGCAAGCACATCGGCTTTGCAAATCCGTCCACGCGGGCCGGTGCCTTCGACGCCTGCAAGATTGACCGAATTCAGCACTGCAATCCGCCGCGCGAGCGGCGATGCAAAGGCATCTTCCTGTCCGCGGGCTTCGATCGGTCCGGATAATTTCGGCGTTCGGCTTCCAGCGATTGCCTTATCCACATCCTGCCTCGTAATCCTGCCGTTGCGCCCGCTGGATGTAATGTCGCCGGGGTTCAGCCCGGCGGCTTCCGCAGCAATCCGTGCAGCAGGAGATATCGCCACATCATGGGCGATAGTGCTGGCTTCTGCTGGCACCGGAGCGGGGGAAGTAGCGGGAGTTTCGTCCGGCATTTCCTGCGCCCCGTCATCGTTTGATTGATCGGTGCCGACGGGAACAAATGATGCGACAAAGGCATCGATCTCGGCAATTGGGGTGCCGACTTTACCTATTACGCCCAGCAATGCGCCGACATTATAGGTCTCCTGCTCTTCCGCAATCAGCCTGACCAGACAGCCATCCGCCTCGGCCTCGACTTCGTTGGATATCTTGTCCGTTTCGATCAGGGTCAACAAGTCGCCCTTGGCATAGGGTTGGCCTTCTTCGACTTCCCATTTGGCAAGCGTACCTTCGGTCATTTCGATACCCCATTTGGGCATAGTGAACGGCTTGAGGTCGGCCATGGCTCTTACCCCCAATCCAGTGTGCGGCGCACGGCGGAGGTGATGGAATCCGGATTGGGCACCCACGCGCGCTCCAGTTCCTTGGAAAATGGAACCGGACTGTGCGGCGCAGTGACCATTTGCGGCGGCGCGTCGAGGCTGGTGAAGGCTTTTTCAGCAACCAGCGCCACGATATCGGTCGCCATGCTGCAGCGCGGGGGACTTTCATCGACCACCACCAGCCTGCCGGTCTGCTCAACGCTGTCCAATATTGCTTCTTCATCCAGCGGGCTGGTCGTGCGCGGATCGATCACGTCGCAGCCAATCCCTTGCTCGGCCAGCGCGTCGGCAGCTTTTTCCGCGAAGCTGACCATTCGACCGAACGCCACAATCGTTACATCGCCGCCTTCGCGAGCCAAACGGGCATGACCAAAGGGGACGCGGTGCAGGCCGTCGGGCACTTCACCCTTCTTGCCGAACAGCGCCTTATGTTCGAAAAACATCACCGGATCATCACCCGATAGCGCCTCGTTCATCAGGCCCTTGGCATCGGCCGGAGTGGTCGGCAGTGCGACTTTCAAACCTGGAATTGCTGTGAGCAGATTATAGAACGCCTGGCTGTGTTGCGCCCCGGAATTCATGCCTGCGCCATAGATCAGCCGCACTACGACCGGGCAGCGGGTCTTACCGCCAAACATATAGCGAAACTTGGCGATCTGGTTGATCAGCTGATCGCCGCAAACGCCGATAAAATCGGAAAACATCAATTCTGCAATCGGGCGCTTGCCGGCGAGCGCCGCCCCGGCGGCGGCGCCGATAATTGCGCTTTCAGAGATAGGTGTATCGATCACGCGCTCTGGGCCAAATTCGCCTACCAGCCCGACCGATGTACCCCAGATACCGCCGATGGCTTCCTGTCCGCCCGCGGTCCCGGCTCCTCCGGCGATATCCTCGCCGAGCATGATGACGTCCTTGTCGCGCCGCATCGCGTCGCGGATCGTTTCGTTTATTGCATCGCGGATTGTCATGATCGCCATCGTCTTATTCCTCAATACGCTACGTAAACGTCTTCGGTGACGTGTGCGGGATCACAGGGTTCGGCAGTTTGCGCCTCTGAGACCGCTGTATCGATCAATGCCGTCACTTCGGCATCGATCGCATCGAGTTCGGCCATGTCGATCGGTGCAAATTCGCCAACTCGGTCGCGGAATATCTTGAGCGCATCGCGGGTTTCTCGCAGCCGTTCAACCTCGCCCTTGGCCCGGTAACGCTGCGGATCGCCTTCAAAGTGGCCGTAGAACCGCTCGGTATCCAGTTCGATCGCTGCCGGCTTTCCTTCCTTGCGGACATAGTCCAGCAGTTCGCCCATGACCCTATAGGTGTCGAAGAAATCGCAGCCATTGGCGCGCCATGCCTTCATCCCGAATGCTTCGGCGCGGCTGGCGATGTCTCGGTCCGTACCGACCGCATAATCGACGCCGGTATGTTCGGAGTAGTGGTTGTTTTCGAACACAAAAATTGCCGGGGCACCGACCACGACGGCCAGATTCATAGCCTCGAAAGTAGTGCCTTGGTTGCAGGCGCCGTCCCCGGAAAATGCAATCGCGACCTTGCCATTGCCGTCCAGTTTGGCGGAAATTGCCGCGCCCACGGCCTGCGGTGCACCTGCGCCGACGATGCCGTTCGCACCCAGCATGCCAATGGTTGTGTCAGCGATATGCATGGAGCCGCCGCGGCCCTTGCACAGGCCGTCACGTTTGCCGAAAATTTCTTTCATCATGGCGATAACGTCGCAGCCCTTGGCGATGCAATGACCGTGACCGCGATGGGTCGACACAATCATGTCCTCATCATCTAGATGCTCGCAAACCCCCACAGCGGCCGCCTCCTGACCGCAGTAAAGATGGGTGAAGCCGGGGATCTGTCCGGTTTTGATTTCTTCGTGCAGCCGTTCTTCGAACTGGCGGATCGTCGCCATCTGCCGATAGGCGTGCATCAGCGCATCGCGCGATAGTTTCATCACAAATCCCCTTCGCCCGGCCCGTTATGGCCGTAAAGATAATCGCTCAGCGTCTTGTGGAAGTGGCGGATGCGCACTTCCTGATCGCCGATCCACAGTCCCTCAAACGCTTCGCTTTGCATGCCGTTTTGGACATGAGGCAGGTTGAATGCATCCTGGTCGAGCACTTGGCCGATCGATTTGTCGCCATGCTTGAATATCTCGTGGCGCGGCCGGTCGGGCCACTCCTCGCCATCCGGCACCAGTTTGAACATCCAGATGTCATAGAGCATTCTGTTCGGATCGGTCGGATGTGGGCGCTGGCGAAACAGCATCAAATCATCGGCATGAACGTTCAACGAGGCATTGGGAAAGATTGTATAATGATAATCGTCGGTCAGTTGGTCGTCGTTCAGTTCCGAATAGTCCTTGCCCTGTTCAGCGCCATGTTCGCGTTTGAATTCCTGAACCGCGCGCCGGATGCCTGTAATCGGCCCTTCGTATTCGGCTGGGTCCATCCCGGCAGCCTCCATAATTCCGGCGATCAGCGGCGGGATGGTGGATGGCAGCAACACGCGCGGGCTGACTGCTGCGAACGGGATCAGATAGCGATTGTGCCGGTCGTAACAGTCGAATTGGATGTTGATATCATCGAGATACCATTTCAGCTGCGGGTGAATGCCCTGAACATGATAGCTTTCGTTGAAGGCATCGACGCTGGTCTTCCAGTTGCAATCCCACTCCACCGTTATGTCCCGCGTCCATGCCATCCGTTCGAAGTGATACGGGTCGAGGTGTTGCGGAATGATCCCGAGAAATTCAGCAAGCGGCGGCGCATCCGGATCGAGCGAGAACCAAACGAAGCTGCCCCATTCGGCAACCTTGATTTCCGGAATGCGGCCACACGGCGGTGCGCCTTGGGGAAATGTGTCGAGATCGGGAACATGCTTCAAACCGCCATTCAGGCTGTAGGCCCAGTGGTGATATCGACACTTGAATTCCATACCCTCTTCATCGACTGTCCCGATGCCATCCGGCTTCAGGCGGTTCGCCCGGTGAAGGCAGACGTTGTAAAATCCGCGCACGGAACCATCCAGCTGGCGGACCAGCAGGACCGATTCCTTGCCGATTTCGGTTGCGATGTAATTTCCAGGGTCCGGCATATCATCGGATCGGCCGCCCAACAGCCAGACCTTTTTCCACATCCGGTCCCATTCCAGCCGCATGAAATCAGGCGAGGTATAGCGTTCGGCAGGAATCATCGCATCGCCCAGTTCCACTGCGGGTGCCTGTTCGATAGGTGTGCCGTCAGGCCAGTCTTCCGGCTTGGCCCGAGTGATTTCCTGTTGGCGTTTTACATCCATGATTCCGGCTGTCCGTCCTGCGCCGCTTTAGAAATGGGTACGCTGGGTGAAGCCGCCGTCGACCACCAGATGCGACCCATTGCACCAGCTGGCCGCCGGGCTGGCCAGAAAGCCAATGGCGCGCGCGATTTCTTCCGGCTTGCCGAAGCGGCCTTGGGGTTGCTGGCGGATCATCGCGTTGTAGAACTTCTCCATCGCGCCTCTCAGCATTTCCCAATTGCCGCCTTCGAATTCGACCGGGCCGGGTGATACCACGTTGACCCGGATTCCGTCCTTGCCATGTGCCAGCGCGAGCTGTTTGCCGTAGGTGATGAGCGAGGCCTTCATCGCATTGTATGCTTGCGGGCCGCCCATTGCCTCTCCGGCGGACGTTGAGGCGATCAGCACGATTGATCCGCTGCCGCGCTCGACCATTCCTTCGATCACGGCATCGATCGCGCGCACCGGACCCATGACATCGACATTGAATGCCTTCTGCCAATATTTCAGGCTACCCATACCGCCGCCGGCGGAGCTGATCGGCACCAGAATGTCGCACCCATCGAGCTGCTCGACGATGCCTTCCATCCATGCCTTGAAGTCTTCGCCATCGGATACATCGGTGGCCGAACCAACCACTTTGGTGCCATATTTCTTTAAGTTGGCAACCGCGTCTTTGACCGAATCCTCGTTTCGAGCAGTAATCGCGACATCGCAGCCTTCGCGCGCAAACAGTTCCGCAACCGCATAACCAATGCCCCTGGCGCCGCCGACGACAATCGCTTTTTTGCCCTTTAATCCCAAATCCATCATTGTTTCCTTGCGTGTTTGAGTTCGCGGGCCAGCGGCAGCCTGCCCAATTGCGCGCCGCCTGAAAGCTGGATGATTTCGCCGGTTGTGAAGCAATCCGGATCAGCCAACCAGGCAACCGCTGCGGCCACTTCATCCGGACTAACACCGCGTTGTCCAATCGGTACATCGCCAAGGTATAGGTCGCGAATTTCCGGTGCGTCAAAGATTGATTTGGTCATCGGCGTTTGCGAAAAGCCGGGCGAAACCGCGTTAATCCGGATGCATTTCGGGCCAAACTCAAGCGCAGCAATGCGCACCAGCTGCTCCAGCGCGGCCTTTGCACAACTATAGGCGGTCAGCCCGGCCCCGGGCAGGCGCGCCGTTAGCGACGAGAACAGTATGATCGCACTACCCTGCGGCATCGCGGCCATCGCATGTTTGAGCAGCAAAACATTGGCGGTGTAATGCACGGCCATCTGATCATCGACTCGCTCGCGTGTGATCCGTGCCAGGCTGCCCGCCTCGGTCGTGCCGGCAGCGTTGACCAGAATGTTTACCGGTCCGGCAGCGGCAATCATGTCCGCGATCGATTGTTCGTCGGTAATGTCGCAGGCGATGCTCTGACCGCCGAGTTCGTCCGCGAGGCTGTCGAGTGCATCCTTGTTGCGGGATGCAACAGTGAGGCGACATCCTTCTGCGGCGAGGCGGCGCGCGACAGCTTCACCCAGACCACCTTGACTTGATGCGCCGATTACCAGCACGTGACGTCCGTTTCCGCTCATCCCCGCACTATAGGCAAGAGGCACTCGCGTTCAACATAAAAAACAATCATGTCTGTTTTTAAACTTGGTCGGCTCAAGGCCGGATCGTGAGGCCGTTGTCAATGATATATTCCCCGCCGGTCAGGAACCTCGCCTCGTCGCTGGACAGGTAAACGACCAGGTTTGCCACATCGCTTGGCGATCCGGTTGCGCCAGCTGGCAACACCCCATCGGGAATGTCATGTTCTTCGCCTGCGCGGCCTTCTGCGCCCTGGACCATTGGCGTTTCGATTGATGACGGATGGAGCGTATTGCAGCGCACCTTGTAACCCTTGTCCTGGCAATGGACGGCAATTGATTTCGACATGGAGCGAACCGCGCCTTTTGCTGCTGAATAGGCAAAGAAGGGTGGGTAGCCGATATGACTGGCGGTCGAGGACATATTGATGATCGACCCGGATTGCGATTTCGCCAGCAGGGGCAAACCGAATTTACAGCCTAGAAACACGCCAGTGCACATCACACTCATGACCCGTTCGAACTGTTCAATCGTGGTTTCTTCGGGATCAGCGACCACCACAATACCGGCATTGTTGACCAGAATATCCAGACGCGAATGATCAGCGTCAATGCGCGCGTACACCGCTATCCAATCTGATTCCGAAGCAACATCATGTTTCAGCGCAACAGCATTTCCGCCGATACCGTCTGCAACCGCCTGAGCAGCCGCCTGATCGATGTCGGTGACGTAAACCGTGGCCCCTTCGGCGGCCATTTGCAGGCAATCCGCCTTGCCGAGGCCCGATCCACCGCCGGTTACCAGCGCTATTTTACCATCCAGACGTCCCATGCTATTGCCTCTTCCGATTGAACTTCAATTATTGTTTGTGGCACATTGCGTATCAAGATAAAAAAAGCAATCGTGCTGGTTTTATTGCTCAGAAAACACAGGTGGCTTTCATGGCTAAAGACGCGGCTATTGCGGCAACCCCGGTCGAGAAGTTGGCCGAAAAAGGACCTGACAAGAGGCCTGAAAAAGGGGTGGCCGAGCGCAATGAACCCACGTTGCAGGCGGTCAAGAGCGCCAAAACACGGGCCCGCCTGATCGAGGCAGCGATCCGCTGTCTGGTTAAACACGGCTATTCCAAAACGACCACGCCAAAGGTGGCGCTGGAGGCGGGCCTGTCTCGCGGCGCGATGCTGCATCATTTCGACAGCGGCCGGCAATTGATGCAGGCGACCCTTATCGAATTAAACAAGAAACGCCTGCGTGCCTTTCGCCGTGCCGCAGAAACAAAGGAACATAATGTGCGGACACTGGTCCGCGCTTATTGGGCGCAGCTATTGCGGCCGACCTTCATCGCCTTCCACGAATTGGCAACTGCGGCACGCACTGACAAGGAATTGGCCGAGACGCTCGAGCCCGTGCGAGTAGAGTTTCGCGAACGTTGGCACGAACTGGCAATTGAGTTGTTTCCAGAATGGCGTCAGGACCTGAGGCGTTTCGATCTGTCTCTCGCTTTGTGCCAGAACCTGCTGGAAGGCATGGCGCTTAACCGACTTACGAACGGGGTAGAGGAACGCGATATCGAGGCAGTGCTTGAACATCTAGAGCAACAGATATTGGAACTGAGGCCATCCTAATCGCTTATTGTGCGGCCGGGTTGCCCCACCTTATCCCTCGGCGAAGTAGTTCGTAAAATACCGGATAATTCCAGGCACATCGTTCAGGGTGCGGGTAGAATGGCCGCAACGGTTGCAAGTCATAATGCCCGCGGCAGTGCCCCAGGGTCAGGTAAAGGACGCAACCTTTTCCGACACGCCGTTCATACAGGACTGGCATCCGGTCTTCGTCCCAATGGGTATCGCCGAATTCGGGGCATTTGCCAGTGAACGTGGTGTGTAGCAGAATGTCGATCTCAGCGGTGCGGTGGGTCAGATAGAGTTCGTCGATCACATTGAAATCACGCAGGCCCACGGTCAGCGGATGATCGCTCTGGCTCACATGCACCTTATAGGGTCCGATCGGTGGATGCCCGGCAAAACGAGTGCCCAACAGCTCCATGAACTCAGGCGCATCGTCCGGCGTTTCGACTGTGCCGTCCTCCAGAAACCGCAGTAGCGAATTTGTCCCATGGAGCGCGAGCCAGCGTCCGCCGCCCTCCAGAAAGTTCCTGAGTGCAGCGGTTTGCTCCGCATTCGGGGCCAGATCGCACGTATAGGTGATCAGCAAATCCGCCGCTTCAATCAACCCGCCATCGCTGAAATCTGCCGCCACGCTGGTGCGTATATCAGGCCGTTCCGCCAGCAGTTTGAGCAATTCAAGCCGCGCGAAGTCGATGTCGTGATATTTCCCAGCAGCGATCAGATGAACCCGCATCGGCAGTACTCCTTGAACCAATCGAACCAAACTCAGACCGACAACGCTATTGCTTTGTGCGTCGATGACAAGCAAAAACAAGCACAGTTGTATGTAATCTTTCGGAGTAGGGCATGGTGCAGGCAGGACGGGGCATGGGTCCATTGCGCGGGGTAAAGGTGATCGACCTGACCAGCGTGTTGATGGGGCCTTATGCAACCCAGATTTTTGCCGATCTAGGCGCCGACGTGATCAAGGTGGAGGCCCCCTCCGGCGATACGACCCGCTATCTTCCGCCGGGTCCAGAGGATAATCTCGGCGCGATGTTCATGAATGTGAACCGCGGAAAGCGCAGCATTGTGTTGGACTTGAAACAGGCCACCGCGCGTGATGTATTGCTGCGTCTGGCCAGCAGCGCCGATGTGTTTATCCATTCGATGCGTGGGCAGGCGATGGAGCGGCTGGGCCTGTCTTACCAGCGAGTGCGCGAAGTGAATGAAGCGATAATTTACGCCAATCTTTACGGGTTTGGGCGAGGCGGACCCTATGCGGATTATCCAGCCTATGACGACATTGTGCAGGCGGCATCTGGAATTGTGTCTCTTCAAGCATCCCTGTCGGGCGGTGAGCCAACCTATTTGGCCACAGTGGTGGCCGACAAGGTTGCCGGCCTCACCGCCGCGTATGCAGTATCCGCCGCTCTGTTCGAACGCGAGCGAAGCGGCTTGGGACAAGAATTGGAAGTACCAATGTTTGAAACGTTGGCGTCCTTCTCGATGGTGGAACATCTGTGCGGCAGCCTATTCGATCCACCAATCGGGCCGACCGGATACCCACGAGTGACTTCTCCGCACCGCAAGCCATACAAGACCCGAGATGGCTACATAGCGGTCATGATATATAACGATAAGCAATGGCGCAGCTTCTTCGACGCCATCGGCAATCCGGAATGGTCTGGACTGCCGATGTTTGCCGACATTCGCGCACGGACGCACAATATCAGCGAAGTCCTCAGCCATGTTTCCGAAACTCTGGCTACGCGGACTACGGACGAGTGGATGACGCTGTTTAAACGGGCGGAATGTCCGGCCATGCCCATCGCCACGCTCGATGACTTACTGGATGACCCGCATCTGGAAGCGGTCGGATTCTGGCAGCGGCAGACAACCGAAGCTGGCACAATCCGCATGCCGGGCCAGCCGGTCAATTTTTCCGAAACACCCGGCGCAGTTGGCCAGCCAGGTCCAGGTCTGGGCGAACACGGCACAGAAGTACTGAGCGAAGCAGGCTACTCCGAAGGCGAAATGGCTGCTTTGCGAGAAACGGGGGCGCTAGGCGGAAGCGGGGCCGAAAAAGCGAGAAGTCAGACCGGATGAAACACCAGAATTGGGGATCCATCATGGCTGACGATCTGCGCTTGAACCGGCATGCCGATGGCTACTTCCTCTGCCGCGATCCCTTCAACCCGGCTCATCATTCGGGCGCCTTCTGCAAGATCAATCAGCGCGACATTATAGGGATTTTCCGGCGGGCGCGGGCGCACAAGGGTGGTCGAGTAAACCGTTCCCGTACCCACCGCCTCAACCCATTCCAGCAATCCGCCGCTTGGCGATGCGAGCCGGGGCGGAAAGACATAATCGCCGCTCACGGGATCGCGCTGGAGCAGAAAGCGCCCTTCGGCCAGCGCATTGCGCCAATGCTGTTCGGGCGGGAAATTGGAAGTCGTTTCGGTCATGGTTGCAGCGTATTCGCGCGTGAACAAGCAGTCAATTTGGAAGAACTTCAATGAGTGACAACTTCCCAAGAGGATCGGTGTCGATTGCCGGTTTAGCGACATTCGGGGTAGGGGAGGCCCCCGGCTGGTCTGCACTGGAACTGGCGGCGAAAGCGGGATTGCTGGCAGCGAAGGATGCCGGCTTGACCATTGGCGACGTCGACGGATTGTTTATCTGCCTACCCAATGATCTTTTCGCGGGCCTTTCTTTGGCTGAATATTACGGCATCCATCCAAAGTTTACGGATAACAACCGGACTGGCGGGTCGTCATTTGTCAGCCATATGGTTACGGCGGTTCTGGCGATCGAGGCAGGCTATATCGACTGCGCGTTGATCGCGTATGGATCGAACCAGCGCACCAGCGGCGGAAAATTGTCAACGCCCGCGAAAAGCTCGGATTGGGAAGCGCCCTATAATCCATTGTTTCCGCTCAGCAGCTACGCCCTGGCCGCTGCGCGCCACATGCATGAATTCGGCACCACGCGGTCGCACATGGCAGAAGTCGCAGTAGCCGCGCGAAAATGGGCAAATACCAATCCGGAAGCCTTTGCCAAGGGTGATCTGACGATTGAAGACTGCATTGCCAGCAGGCTCATCAGCGATCCGATTTCGAAGGCTGACTGCTGTCTGGTAACCGATGGCGCGGCGGCAATTGTGCTAACCCGCAGCGACCGGGCGCAGGATTGCCCTCAGCCCGCCGTCCCGATTCTGGGCGCCGCTGCGGCAACATGGCACAATATGATCAGTACTTCGGCAGACGTGACGCGGACGGCAGCGGCGGAATCTGGCCCACGCGCTATGGCCATGGCGGGCGTTTCGCCGGCTGATATCGACGTGGTGCAGCTTTATGATGCGTTCACGATCAATACGTTCCTGTTTCTCGAAGATCTGGGCTTTTGCGCCAAGGGGGAAGGCGGCCCGTTTGTGGCGGATGGCGGCATTGCGCCGGGCGGGCATCTGCCAGTAAATACCAATGGCGGCGGGCTCAGTTACGCGCATCCCGGGATGTACGGACTGTTCGCCATTATTGAAGCGGCGCGTCAATTGCGCGGTCAGGCAGCCAATCAGATAGCAGACTGTGATATCGCGTTGGCCCATACCAATGGGGGGACGTTATCGAGCCAGGCGACGGTGATACTGGGGGCTCCCGGGACAGTCTGAAGCAAACCACTTGGATACCATAAAACAATCATCTATGTTTGTTTTATGGTATAATTGGGCACAAAATGTTGCTTGATTGACCAGAATGAATGAGAGGAACGCCCATGCCAAATGTTGCCATTCCTGCTGAGTTTGAAGCGGATCCCTCTGCTTACGTTTGGACCCATTACGCGCCTGAAATCGGAGCGGCGGCGGGCGAATATTCCTTGGCCGTTTACGAAAATTCGAAACTATCCATGCGAGAGATGGAAGCTGCGAGGATGCGCACTGCCCAGATAAATGGTTGCGCATTGTGCCTCACCATGCGCGCGGATCGTGACCTGCCCGGACATATCGAACGTAGTGGAGGCGATGTGGCCAAGGCAGCCTCCATTCGCGACAATACCCCGCCAAATGAAGAATTTTACAACAACGTCGAAAATTGGCGCGAGGCATCGGGGTTCAGCGACCGCGAATTGCTGGCCATCGAATATGCCGAGCGGCTTGGAGAACAGCCGAAGGGATTGAAAGAGGATGAGGGGTTCTGGAGCCGGATGCACACGCATTTCTCCGACGCCGAAATCGTCGATATGACATTCTCTATCGGTTCTTGGATCGCGCTTGGCCGCCTGACGCATGTTCTAGGTCTCGATAATGTTTGCATGCCAACAATGCCGTAGCCTGCCGCTGCTTGAAGTTCAGGCGAGTAGGCGCACGAATTTCGGGTATCGACCTTGTTTCATCCAATTCAGCGTGCGTTGTGCAACTATGCTCCGTGTCTTGGGGGTGAAAGTATGGCGCGCCTTTGGGAGTACTACCAACCCCAAAGGACGTGAGCTGCAGCCCCAAAGAAATTATTCTAACAAATCAAGACATCAGGACCTTTGCCTGTTCGCGCCCTAAATTGCCGAGACACTTGGTCAATCACGCTTTGCGCCTCGCTAACACGGCATACTGCAACAACCGCGCCGCCAAAGCCGCCGCCAGTCATCCGGGCACCGCCCTCATCGCCGATCGCTTCGTTGAGCCAGCCAACAAGCCGGTCTACTT
>JBBKWK010000268.1:0-2801 GCA_037968915.1 Pontixanthobacter sp. | reverse complement strand
GGCCAACTGCCCGCAATTCCAATGCAGAGCTTCAGGCTGCCGCCCGAATGCGTACAGCCCCTGCTGATCGAAATATGCGGCGGTAAATCCGGCATCCCATTTGGGCAGCCAGCGCCACGGTCCATAATCGAAACTTTCGCCCGAAATGTTCATATTGTCGGTGTTCAGCACCCCGTGAACGAATCCTGCGACCATCCAGCTAGCCGCCAGATCTGCAAGTCTTTCGACCACTTGGTGTAATAATCGAGCGGCCGGTTGATCGCGTCCCGGGGCGTCGGAAGGAGGATCCGGCCCGGGAAAATGCCCCAGGCAATAATCGATGAGCGCAGTCATTTGCTCTCTTTCTTCCAACGCAGCAAGGCGCTGGAACGTACCGATTCTAATATGGCCATGGCTCAGCCGGACCATGACAGCTGAGCGGGTGGGAGACGGTTCATCTCCGCGCCACAATTCCTCCCCCGTTTCGATAACTGAAAGGGTCTTGGATGTGTTCACACCTTGCGCCTCAAGCATTTCGGTGGCCAATATTTCGCGCACTGCGCCCTTTAAGGTCAGCCGACCGTCGCCCGCGCGGCTGAACGGTGTCGTGCCAGAACCCTTGGTCCCGCAATCAAGTAACTGCCCGTTCGAATCGCGCATCTGGGCGAACAGAAAGCCGCGTCCGTCACCAATTTCGGGGTTATACACCCGGAATTGATGGCCATGATATTTTAGCGCCAGCGGTTGGGGCAAATTGTCTGGAAGGGGCGCGAATCGTCCGAAGTGGCTTACCCATTGATCTTCGGACAATCCCTCCAGTCCCACGGCCTTGTCCCAGCGATCATTGCGGAACCGCAACGTTGTGGACGGAAACTCCGCAGCAGGCACAGGGGAGCCTAGCCAGTCGGCCAGTTCAAGAATTGCGGGATCGGCGCGATAGGCGGCGGGTTGCGGTTCTGCTCGCATAGGGCGATAATGGGGTTGCGCGCTTTACAAGGCAATGCTGTTCATGGTGCTGCGCGTTTGATATCGACCGCTATAATCATTCGCCACAATAGGAACGCTCCGCGCCAATGGAAACAATAACGAAAGATCGCGTGTGGGCGGACCGAAACTGGGAAAGCCCAGACGGCCTGACTCTGCATTTCCGCGACTACCCGGCTGATCCTTCGCTGCGTCATGCTGACAGGCCGCCGTTGCTGTGCATGCACGGCCTGACCCGCAATGCACGCGACTTTGCGCCATTGGCGGAGCGGCTCTCAGGCGAATGGAGGATAATTGTGCCGGAAATGCGCGGGCGCGGTGAAAGCGAATATGCCAAGGATTATATGACTTACAATCCGCTAACCTATGTGGCGGATGTGGAGGCTCTGCTGGCACAGGAAGATGTGACCAGTTTCGTCGCTGTGGGAACCTCGCTCGGCGGGCTAATGACCATGCTACTCGCAGCTAAGGACGCCACCCGACTGGCCGGCGCGGTGCTCAATGATATCGGACCGGACATTGACCCCGCAGGCATTGAACGAATTCGTCAATATGTCGGTCAAGGAAGAAGCTATCCCAGCTGGATGCATGCGGCGCGGGCATTGCAGGAAGTACACGGCTCTGCCCATCCATCGTTCGATATCGTACAATGGCTGAAGATGGCCAAACGCGGCATGGTGCTGCAGCCCAATGGCCGGATTGGCCTCGATTACGATATGAACATCGCCGAGCCGTTCCAGCAGGATGAAGGCGCTGCGCCGCCCGATTTGTGGCCAGCCTATGATGCGTTGCGCGATGTGCCCTTATTGGTATTGCGGGGGGAATTGTCCGACCTCTTGGTGCCGAAGACGCTCGCTGAGATGCAGCGCCGTAATCCAGCTGCGGAGATCGTAACTGTTCCCAATGTCGGCCACGCGCCGATGCTGGACGAACCTGCCTCCACCGCAGCGATCGACCGCCTTTTGGCCAAGGTCGCTTGAGAACTCTCCGATGGTCAAACGCGTGAAAAAGTCGGCAAATCCGGGGCTGGCCGCGGCCCGGCGTTCAAAACCCGGACGACCGCACATATTGCATCTACATTCGACCTTTGCCGCAGGCGGTAAAGAATTGCGATGTGTCCGCCTGATTAATGCATGGGGCGCAAATGTCGGCCATTCTATTGTTTCGGCAATGCCAGAAAGAATGGAGGCGGCACAAATTATTTCACGCGATATTCCAATTGCTTATCCTGAAAACTTTCCATCACTTACAGGTAAGCCAACCCCAGGCCGGCTGCAAAAACTGGCGCGGGCGATGAAGGGTTATGATTTGATCCTGACCTATAATTGGGGGGCGGTCGATGCGGCTATGGCGCACACTCTGTTCGGGCAGGCAATGGATCTGCCGCCGCTGATTCATCATGAAGACGGCTTCAATGAAGACGAACTTAAGCGTCTGAAAACGAGCCGGAACTGGTACCGACGGATAGCCTTGGGACGTGCATCCGGACTGGTAGTGCCATCGGAAAAGCTCGAGGAAATTGCACTGGTTGATTGGGCTCAGCCGCTGGGCCGGGTCAAAAATATTCCCAACGGCATTCCGACCGGCAATTTCCTCAAGAAACCGCGCGTCGATGCCTTGCGCGGTGTTGTAAAGCGAAAGGACGAATTCTGGGTCGGCACGATGGCGGGCCTGCGCAAAATCAAGAACTTACCCCGACTTGTGCGGGCCGTTGCCAGTCTCCCCGAAAATTGGCATTTGGTAATTGTTGGCGAGGGGCCGGAAGAGGATGCAATCCGGGAGGAAGCTGATCGGCTGAATATCGGCCATCGCCTCCACATGCCCGGATTTGTGCCTGA
>JBBKWK010000267.1:0-3487 GCA_037968915.1 Pontixanthobacter sp. | reverse complement strand
GGCGCGAATGACGAGCAACTTGATTTCCCTGTGCTGTATGCTTCGGGCCGCAATGGCTATGCCAGCGAAGATATCGATGCACGCGAAGGCACGCTGACCCCGCTGTTCGAAAAAATCATCGAACACGTACCCAGCCCCGAAGCCGATTTCGACGGTCCGTTCAAATTCCTGGTGACTTTGCTGGACCGTGATAATTTCCTCGGCCGCATCCTGACCGGCAAGGTCCAGTCGGGCACGATCAAGGTCAACGGCCCGATCCACGCATTGGATAATGATGGCAATGTGGTCGAAACCGGCCGCGCATCCAAGCTGATGGCGTTCCAGGGTCTGGAACGGGTTCCAGTAGAAGAAGCGCGCGCGGGTGACATTATTTCGATGGCCGGCCTGACCGTTGCCACCGTGTCCAACACCATTTGCGATCCTTCGGTGACCGAACCGCTGCACGCGCAGCCAATCGATCCGCCGACCCTGTCGATGCGCTTTTCCGTCAACGACAGCCCCTTTGCCGGCCGTGAAGGCACCAAGGTGACCAGCCGGATGATCCGCGACCGTCTTGAGCGCGAAGCAGAAAGTAATGTCGCGATCAAGATCACCGAAGCAGACGACAAGGACAGCTTCGAAGTGGCGGGCCGCGGCGAATTGCAGCTTGGCGTGCTGATCGAAACGATGCGCCGTGAGGGCTTCGAGCTGGGCATCAGTCGCCCCCGCGTGCTGTACAAAGAAGACGAGAACGGTAAACGCACCGAACCTTATGAAACCGTCGTGATCGACGTGGATGATGAATTCTCCGGCACCGTCGTGGAAAAAGTCGCCATTCGTAAAGGCGAAATGACCGATATGCGCCCCAGCGGCGGCGGCAAGACCCGGATCACCTTCAGCGCGCCGTCACGCGGGCTGATCGGGTATCACGGGGAATTCCTGTCCGACACGCGCGGTACCGGGGTCATGAACCGGCTGTTCGAAAAATACGGCCCCTACAAGGGCAAGATCGAAAGCAACGCCAATGGCGTGCTGATTTCCAACGGTACCGGTGAAGCGGTCGCCTATGCACTCAATATGCTGGAAGATCGCGGCATCCTGTTCGTTAAGCCGCAGGAAAAGCTGTATGAAGGCATGATCATCGGCGAAAATGCCAAGCCGGACGATCTCGAAGTCAACCCGATGAAGTCCAAGCAACTGACCAACTTCCGTTCGACCGGCAAAGACGATGCGATCCGCCTCACACCACCCAAGGTGATGACGCTGGAACAGGCCATCGCCTATATCGACAATGATGAAATGGTCGAAGTGACGCCGCTGAACATCCGGCTTCGCAAAACCATGCTCGACCCGAACGAGCGCAAGAAGGCGGGCCGCAAAAAAGCCGACGCGTAAAACTTACCCCCCTCTCCCGCAAAGGAGAGGGGGTTTGCGTTTCTAGCCCGACAAATTCGGTTGACCGTTGCTCGCCGATATTCCGCCATCGACCGGCAGGTTCACCCCGTTCACGAACCGCGCATCGTCCGAGGCGAGGAAGGCCACCGGTCCGGCCATTTCATCCGGTTCCGCCGCGCGGCCCAGCGGCATCCGGTTCCTGAGCGCTTTCATGGCATATTCGTTGCCGGTCAGCGCCGCGGTCATGTCCGACCGGGTGACAGATGGGCAGATGCAGTTCACCCGCACGCCCTGCCCGCCCAATTGCAGCGCCAGTGCCCGCGTCAGATTGCTCACCGCACCCTTCGACGCATTATAGATCGGCAGCGTCCAGTCCCCGCCCAGCCCCGATACGCTGGAGACATTGACGATATTGCCCTTGGTCTTGAGCAATTCGGGGATCGCCGCCCGGCACAGATACAATACGCCCTTCACATTGATGTCGATGATCCGGTCAATCTCGCTATCGGTGGCATCGGCCAGCGGCCCCGAGGTCGCAACCCCGGCATTGTTGACCAGCACATCCAGCCCGCCGAACTTCGCCGCCGCCTCGCTGACGATTTCCAGCGCAAATTCCGGCTTGGACACATCGCCCTCGAAAATCAGAGTGCGGTTATCGTCCAGATCCTTGGCCACCGCCTCGCAATCTGCCCGGCTGCGCGAATTAAGCACCACATTGGCCCCCTCCGCCGCAAAGCGCCGCGCAATAGCCTCGCCAATCCCGCCAGAGGAGCCGGTAACAATGATGGTCTTATCGGTGAAACGGTTCATGTGGTGTCTCCGTTGATGATGTTGATGCGCGAGGGTTATTACCCGTGCCGCGTGGATTGGCGGATGGATTGGCCGGATGGCGGGCGATAGGCAAGAGGCAGTTCCCCGATTTTCCTACACTGCCGAACTCTGTCATGCTTTGCCGCATGTCTGAAATTGTGTCTTTTGCCGTGAGCGCGGGTTTTTGGGGGCAGGTCTGCGCTCAGCAGGAACAGTGTCTTGTGTCCAATTTCGGGCTTAGCTTCCTGAATTTAAGCGACTTTATCAGACGGACAGCAATGTTGGATGTGTCACTTGTGGCACCCATGCTGTGTCACTACGCTATCGTGGAATGGCGGGAGAATTTGTGATGGCGAAGATAACTAAGCCAAAAGTGACAGGGCTCGGCGGCGTATTTTATGTGGTGGCGGACCCGGCGGCGACGCGAGCGTGGTACCGCGATGTATTGGGTGTGGACGGCGAATACGGACCGCAATTGAACTGGTCGGAGGAAGCGGGGGAGGCGCCCTATTCGCTCGTCAGTCATTTTGCGGACGACAAATATATCAAGCCCGGCAAGGGCGGTTTCATGATCAATCTGCGGGTTGATGATCTGGACGGTTTCGTTGCGATGCTGGGCGAAAAAGGCGTCGAAGTGCTGGACAGCGCGGACGAGGGATATGGCAAATTCGCCTGGCTGCTCGATCCTGACGGGGTGAAAATAGAGCTGTGGCAACAATGTGCCGCTCCGGACGAGTAAGGCGTTGCGCGGCGTTTCATTAGGTTTGTGTTAATCATGATTGCCCAGACTATACGCGATGTTACGGATGACTGCCTTGATATTGCTCGCCGCCGGCCTCACTGGATGCGGCAGCATGGTGCCGGGCGGGCGCGGTGACCAAAGCGTGCGCGGCCCGTCCACTTCGGCAATCGCGGTTACCCCGGGCGCGGGCAGATGCCTCGCCAAACTGGGACAGGAAGGCACGCAGTTCACGCCGGTACCGGACCGCTATTACGGCGCGGGCTGCTCGACCGTGAACGCGGTCAATCTGAATGCCTTACAGGGGGATGCGGCGCGGTTTTCATTGGCCAATATCGGGCCGGTCACTTGCCCTACCGCTGATCTGATGGCCGGTTGGGCGCGGTTCGGGGTGGACCGGGCGGCGCGGCAAATATTGGGCAGTCCGCTGCAACGGATCGAGACGATGGGCAGCTATTCCTGCCGCAATGTGTCGGGCAGCGGGCGCCGTTCCGCCCATGCCTCGGCCGAGGCGATCGACGTGTCGGCGTTCATCCTCGCCGATGGCCGCCGGATCACCGTGCT
>JBBKWK010000266.1:0-9309 GCA_037968915.1 Pontixanthobacter sp. | reverse complement strand
TGCTGCAGAAAAACGTCAACGACACCAATATCCGCACGTTCACGCAGGAATTGCGGCTCGCGTCCGATTTTGAAGGGCCGATCAACTTCTTGCTTGGCGGTTATTATTTCAACGAGAAGATCGATATCAACAATGATTTCGAATTCGGCTCTGACTTCCGGGCCTATGGCAATACTTTGATCGGGCTAGGCACCGGCGGCCGACCCGGAACCACCTTACCTTCGGCATCAAATCCGTTTGGCATAACCGGCGGCCTGAACTTCAATATCCTGGAAGCTGCATTTGGCGGGAGCGATTTTGCTGCCGGGCTGGCAGCATCGCCTAATGTCTATGCGGGCCGATTCTTTGCAGCTGGCACCGGGTATGATGAAGTTTACGGCTTCAAAAACAAGGCATTTTCTATCTTTGGTACGGTTGATTTCGAGCTGACCGAAGACCTGGTGCTGACGGGCGGCTTGAACTACACCGATGACAAGAAGACTTTCACCAACAATTACGTTGCAACAGAAGCGTTCGCGGCAATCGATTTCAATGCTCCGCAATATGCGCTTTTCCGTCAGCAGCTTCTGCAGCAGGGCGGCGTAGATGCCCAAACAGCCGCATTCCTGGCGGCCAATCCGACATTGACCTTGGCGAATGGCGCAAGCGCAAATCCACTTGCTGGCCTTCGGGCGTTCCAGTTCCAGCCGCCGTTGATAAACGTACCCAACTCGGTTGAAGACGGCCGCACTCACGATGACAAGCTGACCTACACAGCGCGCTTGGCTTATACGGTCGCTCCTACGCTGAACGTCTATGCAAGCTATGCCACCGGTTTCAAGGCCAGCTCGATCAACCTGTCACGTGACAGCCGCCCGTTTGCGGCGGATGCAGCAGCATTGCGGTCTGCTGGTTTGACACAGCCTAACCAAACATTCGGTTCGCGCTTTGCCGCTCCTGAAAATGCGACGGTCTATGAAGTTGGCATCAAGGGTTCATGGGATGTTGCGGCGTTCAACCTGACGTTCTTCAACCAGTCGATCAAAGGCTTCCAGTCGAACATCTTCACCGGCACCGGTTTCGTACTCACCAATGCGGGTAAGCAATCCACCAAGGGCTTCGAATTCGACGGTACGGTTTCGCCGACCGACAATTTGAAATTCTCGGCTGCTGTGGTCTATCTCGATCCGAACTATGATGAATATACCAACAGCTCTAGCGGTGATATTTCGGGTACTACCCCGTCGACGATCCCGGCGATCTCCACCACATTGGGTGCAGATTATACCATGCCATTGGGAGGGTTCAATTCACTGAACTTCCATGTCGATTATCACTATGAATCGAAAGTTCAACTGTTCGATTTCAACACCAATGCAGCAGCCAATGCGGTCACTCGGCAGTTTACCCGTACGGTAAACGCGCTGAGTGCATCGACCACGCTGGCGCTGGAAAATGGCCTGTCTGTCAGCCTGTGGGGCCGCAACCTCACCAAGGCGACCTATCTGACCACGGTATTCCCGTCGGTTGGCCAGGCAGGCAGCTTTTCCGGCTATCCTAACCAGCCGCGTACATACGGTGTAACTGCCCGCTTCAAATTCTAAGCGATAACACTATTGAATGGACGAGGGGCTGCCGAAGGGCGGCCCCTTTTTCGTTGCAAGGTGCGCCGGTTTGTGGTGCCTTTCCCTCTCGTTAAAAAGAGGGGGTACTTCAAATGGACTGGATGATTTTGCCGCTCAAGCGGTATGCCGAATTTTCCGGGCGTTCGCGCCGGATGGAATATTGGATGTTCGCACTGTTCACGATCATCGTCTACGTCGTGCTCGGTGCTCTGATGCTCGCTGGCGGATTTGATTTTCAGGCGATTGCCAATGAAACCATGCCCGAGGAGCCCGGTGCGGTCTTTTGGCTTGGTGCCGGACTGCTTGGACTTTTTGCTCTCGGCATTCTGGTTCCGTCAATTGCGGTGAATGTCCGCCGCTTGCATGACCGCGATATGTCCGGCTGGTGGTATCTCGGGTTTATTGTGCTGTCGAACATTCCGCTGCTCGGAATATTGGTGGTGATCGGGTATCTCGTGCTGATGTTCCTGCCCGGTACATCCGGCCCGAACCGCTTTGGGGAAGATCCCAAGGATCCGACGCACGCAAGCGTATTCGAGTAACCCAAGGCGCGCTAATTCGTCCTGCGGGCGTTAGAGCGCCCGCAACGCCTGCGCCGGTTTCGCCCGCATTAGCGGTAGCGAACCGGCCAGCGCGAAGGCAAGCACGAACAGCAGGCCGGCACCAAGCACACCAAGCACTTCCGCCCAATCAGGCAGCCAGTCAAATTCGAACAATTGCACTATCACCAGCCAGGCGAGGCCGGTGCCGAGGCCCAGCGCAACCACTGCCAGAATGATCGCCAGCAGGCCGTATTCGGCCAATTGCATCAGCAAAACCTGCCTGCGGCTCGCGCCCAGCACGCGGAACACCACCGTATCGTAAGTTCGCACCGCGCGCGCAGCGGCAATCGCGCCGATCAACACTGCAAGGCCCGCCAGCACCGCAACCGATGCCGCGGCGAAGGTCGCCGTGCCGACCTGGCTCAAAATCACCCGGGCCTCCGCCAATACCTGGCCAATTTCGATCACCGAGCTGGAAGGGAAATTCTTGACCAAGAGCCGCAGCAGCGGACCGGTGTCCGCGCCGTCTGCCAGCTCGATCGTAGCGGCCAGATTATGCGGCGCATCGCGGATCGCATTGGAGGAGAACACCAGCACATAATTGAAGCCCATGCTTTCCCAATCGATCCGCCGCAGATTGGCAACCTTGGCCGTCCGCCCAACGCCGAGCAGGCCAATGGTGATGTAATCGCCGGGCTGCAGATCAATCGCCTCGGCAAATTCCTGATCGACAGATACCAGCGGCTCCCCGTCGTAGGATGGTTCCCACCATTGCCCAGCGGTCAGGCTGTTGCCGGCCGGTAATTTGTCGGCATAAGTCAGACCGCGCTCGCCCCTGAGCGGCCATGCGCCGTCGGGTATTTCCTCCAGATCGGTCACCCTGATCAACGCGTCTTTGGGGCCATAAGCCAGAATGGCGCCGCGCAGTGAAGGCACGGTGCGGACCGTGGCATCGGGTTGGTCTGCCAGCACCAATTGCTCGAATGCTTCTGCCCGGTCACGCGGTACGTCGAGCACGAAATAATCGGGCGCTTCCATGGGTACGCGGCGCTCGATATTGCCGTCGATACTGCTCTGGATCGCGGCGAGCAGGACGAAAGCGGACAGACCGAACCCCAGTGCCGTCACCAGCGCGCCGGTTGCGGCGCCTGGACGGTGAAGATTGGCGAGCGCATTGCGCCACAGGGGATTGGCGGGACGCGGTGCGATTGCTGCCAATTTGCGAATGCCCCAGCCAAGCAAGGCCAACAGGCCAAGCGTAACAGCCGCTCCGCCGAGGAACCCAGCCGACAGCAGCGGCTGACGCGCGGTCACCAGCGCAAGCGCAACGATTGCAGCCATCCCGCCGCCGACCCATGCGAGCGCGCGTCCATCCCGTGACAGGGGTACGATCCGCGCCCGCATTAGCGCCATGGCGGGGAATTTCCGCGCCCGCACCAACGGCGTCGCGGCAAAGACCACCGCGACCAGCAGGCCGTATGCCGCCGCGATCAGAAGTGCGGCTGGCTCGAACACAAAGCCGCCATTGACTGGTAGCAATCCCTGCAACGCGGCCGCCAGCAGTGGCGTGACCGCAAATCCGGCGATGAGACCAAGCAGGCTACCGACCAAGGCCGCAGCACCGATTTGCAAGGCGTAAATGCGGGTAATGTCGCGGCTGGACGCGCCCAGCACCTTCAGCGTGGCGATACTGGCGCGGCGCGCCTCCAGATAGGATGACACTCCTCCGCCAATGCCGATCCCGGCGATGACCAGCGCTGCCAGTCCAACCAAGGTTAGAAATTCACCCATCCGCGATACGAACCGGTCTGCGCCGGGGGAGGCATTGTCACGCGTGCGGTAATCGAACCCGGCATTAGGAAAACGCTTTTGCAAATTCTCCTTTACCGCATCCGGGTCGCGGCCGCCTGCGAAGGCGATCCGGTACTTGCTCTGATACATCGCGCCCGGTGCCAGCAATCCGGCCGCACCGGGCATATCCTCGGCAACAATGATCGTGGGGCCAAGCTGGAATCCCTCGCTCAGCCGGTCGGGTTCATTGTCGATCACGCCCGCTGCAATTAATTGCGTACCGCCGATAGTGAATGTGTCACCAACCGCGAGGTCCAGCCCGTCTAATGCGCCCTGGGCGAGCCATGCCTCACCGCGATCAGGCGCGCCAACGCGGCGGCCGTCTTTCAGTGTCAAAGTGCCATAGAGCGGCCATGCCGTGTCCACTGCCTTGAGTTCGACAGGTGCCGCGTTCCCCGCCGCGCCAGCCCCCGAAACCGTCTCCGAAACCGTCTCCGAAACCGCCCCCGAAACCGCCATTGCTTGCAGCCGCGTGCCTGCGGAAATTTCGCCAATCTCTCCCAGCGCCGCGCGCTCCTCGGGCGTCAGATCGCGTTGCCAGACCTCGACCTCCAAATCACCGCCGAGCAATTCCTGCCCGCGATTTCCTAGCTCGCTCTCGATCGCAGCCGTCAGCGTACCGATGGCCGCCAATGCGCCAGTGCCAAGGAACAGGCACACCAACAGCAGCCGCAGACCTTTGAACCGCGCATTCAGATCGCGCTTGGCAATCCGCCACGCAGCACCCCAGCTTAGGCCGGTGTCGACATTTCCCGCGCTCATCGGGCTGCGCTGTCTGTGGCGATCAACCCATCGGCGATCGTCACAATCCGGTCGCACCGTGCCGCGAGTTCGGGGTCATGGGTGATGATTACCAAGGTCGCACCAGCTTCGGCGCGGCGGGCGAACATCAATTCGATAATATCATGACCGGTGGCCACATCGAGATTGCCAGTCGGCTCGTCAGCGAAGATCAGGCGCGGGCGGGGCGCAATGGCTCGGGCGAGGGCGACGCGTTGCTGTTCGCCGCCGGATAGCTGGGTGGGATAGTGGGTCAGTCGGTGGCCAAGGCCAACCGCTTCGAGTTCGGCTTCTGCCCGGGCGCCGGCATCTTTGTCTCCGGCGAGCTCCATCGGGGTCGCGACATTTTCAGCTGCGGTCATCGTTGGCAACAGATGGAATGCCTGCAGCACAATCCCGATTTTACCCCGACGTGCGCGGGCAAGCGCGTCCTCATCCATTGCCATGAAATCTTCGCCTGCAACTGTCAGGCTGCCGCCAGTCGCACGTTCCAGGCCGGAAAGTACCGCCATGAGCGAGCTTTTGCCCGACCCGGACGGGCCGAGCAGCGCCAAAACCTCGCCGTCGGCGACATCGAGGTCGATCCCGCGCAGAATTTCGACCGCGGCATCGCCGTCGCCTAGGGTTAGAGTGAGGTTTCGGGCGGATATCGCGAGCGGCGAATTGTTTGGACTTGTCACAGCCCCGAGATGGCATAGGGCAGGGGCCACTTCAAGGAGACTACCCGATGTTAAAACGCCTTTGGCCAATTTTTGCGGTAATTTTACTCGCCGGGTGCGGAACCGAGGCCGTGGCGCCCGAGCAGATAGCTGAAAATGCCTCCGCTGCTGATGCGCCGATGCAGGCTCCGGTGATGGGGCCCGAACGCCGAATTCTTGCTTTCGGGGATAGCCTGTTCGCCGGTTACAATGTCGCCCAGGATGATAGCTATCCGGCCAGGCTGGAAGCCGCCTTGCGCGGGCGAGGGATCAACGCGCGGGTCAGTAATGCCGGGGTGTCGGGCGATACCACGGCGGCCGGATTACAGCGTCTGGCCTTCACGCTGGATGCGCAGGAAGTTAAGCCGGAATTGGTGATTTTGGAATTGGGCGGCAATGATCTGCTGCGCAATTTGCCGCCTTCCGAAACGCGGGCCAATTTGGCCGCAATGCTGGATGAATTGGCCAAGCGCGATATTCCGGTGATCCTGATGGGGATGCGCGCTCCGCCCAATCTGGGTAAGGAATTCGTCGGGCAGTTTGACGGAATTTATCCGGCGCTGGCCAAGCAATATGGCGCGGCGCTGGTGCCGTTCTTTATCGAGGCAATCGTGAGTAAGCCTGCACTAATTCAATCTGACCGGATCCATCCGACCGAAGACGGAATTGAGGCGCTGGTCGGCGCGACAGTAGGTGAAGTTGCCGAGGCGCTGCCGGCGAAGAGTTAAACCTCTCCCAATGGAGCGCGTTCAAATCCGCTCAACCTGACCATCTGCGACTTGCCAAACGGCAGCCTCGTTACGGATATCTTCGAACGGCGCGATCTCGGTCCCGGTCAACCACACCTGCGCGCCGCTATCTCGCAAGCGGCCGAACAGGCTTTCCCGGCGGATCGGATCAAGATGCGCGGCGACTTCGTCGAGTAACAGCAGATTGGGACGCTCGCCTATAATCAGGGCCCGTGAGGCCAAAGCCGAATGGGCGAGCGTGATAGCGATCAGCATCGCTTTTTGTTCACCGGTAGAACAGGCCGATGCGGGCGTGTTCTTGCCCGCCATGATTACTTCCAACTCGTCGCGGTGCGGCCCGGTCAGGCTGCGCCCGGCGGCACGGTCCCGCCCGCGGCCAGCTTTGAATGCCGCCGCCAGGTCGTCCTGCTCGATCGGTCCGGCGGCCGCATAGACCAAGGCTGGCCGCGCAAACGGTTGTTCAGGAAAGTCCGCGATTTCCTGTCCCAGCGCGCCAACCAAGCGCGCACGGCCTTGGGCGAGGCCCGCGCCATGCTGCGCCATTTGCGCCTCGATCCCGTCCAGCCAGGCGGCTTCGGGCGGGCGATCATCGCTCAACAGACGGTTGCGCTCTCGCAGAGCATTTTCATAACGGGTTGCGTGGCGGGCATGGGCAGGATCGAGCGCCAGCGCCATCCGGTCCATAAACCGCCGCCGCGCACCCGCGCTGTCGGCAAACAGCCGGTCCATTGCCGGGGTCAGCCAGCCAATCGCGAGCCATTCGCCCAGACTGACCGCGCTTGCCTGCGCTCCGTTGATTTGCACCAACCGGCGTCCTGGCTGGTTTGGCTGCGTATAAGTGCCAAGCCGTAGCGGTTCTTCCTCCGCCCGCCCGGCGAGCGAGCCGCCGACACCGAAGCCGCCAGTACCGGCCTGTCCCGCCATGTCGCCCAAAGCAGCGCGGCGCAGCCCTCTACCGGGTGCAAATAGCGAAATTGCTTCGAGCACATTGGTCTTGCCCGCGCCGTTTTCGCCCACCAGTAAATTGAACTGGCGGGCGCCATCAAGGCGTGTTTCGCGGTGGTTGCGGAAGTGGGAAAGAGTGATCGCATCAAGAGCCATGGGCGAGCGCAGCAGTAGCCTGCGACCTGCCATTGCGACAACCGAAAACGCCGCTATCCAAATGTTGGTGAAAAATCCCAATAATACGGAATTATTGTTTATCGCTATGGTGCTCGTTTGCTGAACAACGGCTGAATTCTGCGCTTTTTCAAAACTGGCACGCCTCCTGCAATGTGGTTGGCATCACCGGAAACGCTTCCGGGCAACACGAAAGAGGGAATATTATCATGGTCAACTTCAGTAATCGTATCGTCGCCGCCGTATCGTCCATCGCTTTGTCAGCCGCGTTCCTTGCCTTTGCAATCGCACCCGCCAGCCAGAGCGTAATCCAGTCCGGCATCGTCGCCTGAATCGTCTGAAACCGGGAGCCAATCCCGGAAAATTTGAAAGGAAAATCACAATGACCCACATCAGCAACCTCAGCAGCCGCATGATTGCCGCTGTTTCATCGATCGCACTGTCTGCAGTGTTCCTCGCCATGGCTATCGCACCTGCCAGCCAGAGCGTCCTTCAAGCCGGAGCAATCGCATGAGCCAGCTTGATCGCCAGAAAAACCGGGCGCCAATTGGTACCCCGCCCAGCAAGGGGTTCCGTCTCGACAAATCGAACGGCAAGATCTGGGGTGTATGCGGCGGTATCGCCAATTATCTCGGGATCGACGCGACATGGGTTCGCATCGGCTTCGTACTCGGCACGCTGATCGGTTTCGGTTCGCTGCTGCTGGTGTACATCGCCATCGCGCTAATCGCTGACTGAGAGGGCTCGGGAGAGCCCTCTCATATCACCAACCACCAAAGTTACATGGCGGAAATGCCGCCATCCAGTTTTAATTCCGCGCCGGTCATAAAGCTGCTTTCATCGCTGGCGAGATACAACACACCTTGCGCGATTTCCTGCGGCTCACCGATCCGGCCAAGAGGGATCTGACGGGCGAGTTTGCCAATAATCACCTCCTTGTCGATCCCGGCATTTTTGCCGATACCATCCAAAATCGGCGTATCGACAAAGGTCGGATGAACCGAATTACAGCGGATGTTCCACCCGCGCTTGCCGCAATGCAATGCGACCGATTTGGTCAGCATCCAGATTGCCGCTTTCGACGCATTATAGGCCGGCATCGTATCGCTGGCGATCAGGCCGGCAATCGATGAAATGTTCACAATCGATCCTGGCTGATGATCCTTCATCAATGGCAAAGCAGTCTGGCACCCCAGAAACGCGCTATCGACATTGACCGCAAACGCCTTGCGCCAGTCCTCGAACGTACAGGTTTCGATATTGCCGTTCACGCCGATCCCGGCATTGTTCACCAGCACCGACAGCCCGCCAAGATGTTCCCGCGCTGCGTCGATCGCAGCGGTCCAGTCTGCTTGGCTGGTCACATCATGGCCAAGTGAATAGGCCGTACCCGCGCCGCATTCCGCATTGATCAGCGCAGCTGTTTCCGCCGCGCCATCAGCGTTGATGTCGGTGCACAGCACGCGCGCGCCTTCCTGCGCCAGCAAGGTACAATGCGCGCGGCCAAGGCCCTGCGCCGCGCCGGTAACCAGCGCCAGCTTGCCAGCCATGCGTCCGTTTGAGTTTGGCCCGCTCATCGTAAATCCTCTCCAAAGATTGTGTTGCCGAGCAACATTAGCAGCCGCACATCCACCGCGACATCCGCCGCCCGCTTGCTGTCGATGAAATCACTCAGACCTGCAAGGGGTACCCGGTGGACGATGATGTTTTCATCGTCCACACCGCCGCCTTCGCTGACTTTGGTCAGGCCGGTGGCCGTGACAAGCGTGAAACATTCGCTGACCATGCCCGGACTGGAATAATAGGTGCCCACATCGATCAGTTGGGCAGCGCGGTAGCCGGTTTCTTCTTCCAACTCTCGGCCCGCCGCCGCCAGCGTTTTCTCGTCTTCCTCGCCGTCTCCGTCACCGATCAGCCCCGCAGGCAACTCAAGGCAATTGCGCCCCAGCGGCACGCGGTATTGTTC
>JBBKWK010000265.1:0-5346 GCA_037968915.1 Pontixanthobacter sp. | reverse complement strand
AAAACGCGGTTTCACGAAGCAGCGCTGTTCACTCACCGGGGATTGTCCGGCCCGGCGATCCTGCAAATATCGTCCTATTGGCAGCCGGGCGATCTGGTGAAGATCGACTTCCTGCCCGGCAGACCCGGCGGCTGGCTGCGCGAAACCAAACGCACTGCGCCGCGCAGCTCCATCCGCGGTTTGCTGAAAGATGCCCTTTCGGACCGGCTCGCATCCACCCTGGCTGATCGGCTTTGCCCAAAACTAGAAAGTGAGGGCGATCTGCAAAATCTGTCCGACAAAGTGCTGGACGCCGCCGAGGCGAAGCTCGCCAGATGGCCGTTCTGCCCCAATGGCTCCGAGGGGCTGGCCAAGGCGGAGGTCACTTCGGGCGGGATCAGCACGGCGGAACTATCCTCCAAAACAATGGAGGCGAAGCGCGTCCCCGGCCTCTATGCGATTGGTGAAGCAGTGGATGTTACCGGCTGGCTGGGCGGCTATAATTTCCAATGGGCATGGGCCAGCGGCTGGGCGGCAGCCCAGAAACTTTAGCGTAGTAGTTTAACCCCGCGCCAGGTCTTCCTCGACCTGCACCAAGCGGTCTTTGCCGAAGAAAATTTCTTCGCCCACAAAGAATGTCGGGATGCCGAATGCGCCGCGCTCTACCGCATTGGCGGTATTATCCACCAATTGCTGTTTTAGCCCGCCCGACTGGATTCGTTCGGCCATAGCCCCACCGTCAAATTGCGATGTTTCCAGCAGCGCCATAACCGCTTCCGGGTCGGTCATATTGGCGCCCTGTTCCCACACATGGGGCAGCAGGAAATCGATGAATTCCAGCTCCCGCCCGACCTCTTTTGCGGCCATCAACAGGCGCTGAAGCATGATCGAATTGAATGGGAAATGCGGGTTCATGGTGAATTTATCAAACCCGTGCTTGGCGATAAAGCGCTGCATTTCCAGCATTGCATAGGCATTCTTGCCCTTCACCTCGGCATCGCGAATGAAGGGCGGCGCGTTGCCCGACAATTTATGCATCCCGCCCAGAAATATCGGCGTGATGACAATTTCGGCGCCCTGCCGCGAGGCAATATCCTTGAGCGGATAATACGCCAGATAGGCATTCGGGCTGACGAAATCGAATAATAGCTCGACCTGCTTGGGCATTTCAGAAAGTCTCCGTCCAAGGCCGCAGGTCCAGTTCATGGGTCCATGCGGATCGCGGCTGGCGCCACAGATTTACGTATGTTTGCGCGATGTCGTCCGGACACAGGATCTGGTCCTGATCCGCCCGAGCCTGCACATCGGCAAAATTTTCGCGGGCGAACTTACCGTCAATCAGACCGTCGACGATCACATGCGCGACGTGAACCCCCTCGGGCCCCAATTCCCGCGCCATGCTTTGCGCCAGCGCCCGCAAACCATGTTTGGCGCTGGCAAAGGCAGCAAAGCCCGGGCTGCCCCGCACCGAAGCCGTCGCGCCGGTAACGATGATCGTGCCGCGCGCACGGGGAACCATCACCCGCGCTGCCTCACGTCCGGTCAGGAAGCCGGCGAAAGTCGCCATTTCCCAGACCTTGCGAAACACCCGCGCAGTGGTGTCACGAATGGAAAACCGGACATTGGCGCCAATGTTGAAAATCACCACTTCTAGCGGGCCGACCTCGGATTCGATCCAGTCGATCAAGGCGGCGACTTCAGCCTCGTCCCGCGCATCGACGCCGAAGGCATGGGCCTTTCCGCCATTTTCGCGAATTTCCCCCGCGAGGCCTTCCAGTTCTGCAAGATTGCGTTGGCGGCGAGCAAGGCAGACCGTCAGACCTTCCGCTGCAAAGGCGCGCGCGAGCCCGGACCCGAGACCGATCCCGGCGCCCATGATCAGGCAAGCGGGTTGTTGACCATCTTCCATTTAAAACCGCCGCTCCGCAAACATCGTTTCAAAAAGCGGCCTAGCATTTATCTCGCCAAATGGAACGCTGCATCCGAACTGCCTTTCCTCTGCCAATTTAGACCGCTAATGCTGCCCCATGATCACCAGACTTCTTGCAACGACTTTCACCGCGCTGTCCCTCTCCGCCTGTGCGACTATTCCTGAAACCGGCCCGGCCAGCAGTGCCGATCCCGTCACCTTGCGGATTATCGGGCTGAATGATTTTCACGGCAATCTGGAACCGATCAAACGTCCCATCCGCCCCATGGATGATGCAGGCGAAACGCAGGAAGTGCCCGCTGGCGGAGCGGCCTATCTAGCCAGCGCAGTGGCCAAATACCGGGCGCAGGATCCGAATAACATGGTGGTATCGGCGGGCGATTTGATCGGTGCGAGCCCGCTCGCCTCCTCAATCTTCCTCGACGAGCCGTCGATCGGCGTGATGAACCGCATCGGGCTCAGCTTTAATGCGGTGGGCAATCATGAATTTGACCGGGGTTGGCAGGAATTGCTGCGCCTTCAAGCGGGCGGCTGTGCCAAGTTTACTTTGCGCGAACCGTGTCAGGTTGAAGACCCCTATCCGGGCGCGGAATTCAAATTCCTTGCCGCCAATGTAATCACGGCTGACGGCAGCACCCTGTTTGCGCCCTATGGCATCCAGCGCTTCGGAAGCGGAGCGAGCGAAATCGCCGTTGGGGTAATCGGCCTGACCACGATCGACACACCGACGTTGGTCACACCGTCGGGCGTTGACGGGCTGACCTTCGCGGATGAAGCGGACACGATCAATGCGCTGGTGCCTGATCTGGTCGCTCAGGGTATCGACGTTATTGTGGTGTCGATCCATCAGGGACTTTATACCGAGGTCGGCTATAATGACAAAAGCTGCGGCGGGGTTTCCGGCGCTTTGCTGGACATATTGGCGCGGGTCGATCCGCGGGTCGATGTAGTGATCTCCGGGCACACGCACCGGCCCTATGTGTGCGATTATTCGGCGATTGATCCAAGCCGCAACTTCATCGTCACCAGCGCCGGATATGGCGGCACGATGCTCACGGATATCGCGCTGACGGTCGATCCTGTGCTGGGCGATGTAATCGCGGTAAGCGCCAACAATATTATCGTCCAAAGCGAAGTTCGCGGCGCGGACGGCGAATTATTGCCTGCCAATCCCGCCTTCGAAAAATTCGCAGCTGATGCCGATATTTCCGCCTATGTCGCCCGCTATGTCGGCGCATCCAGCGAGGCGGCAGACCGGATGGTTGGCAAAGTCAGTGGGCCCGCGCGCAAGGCAGGTCCGTCGACGGAAGAAAGCCAATTGGGCAATTTGATCGCCGATGCGCAGTTGGCCGGAACTCGGGATGCCGGGGCGCAGATCGCGCTGATGAACAATTCGGGCATCCGGGTCAGCCTCGATCCCGCAGACGGTTCGACTGTCAGCTACGGCGATATCTATGCGGTCCAGCCATTCGGCAATCTGCTGATCACCCGCAGCTATACCGGCGCACAATTGTTGGCGCTGCTGGAACAGCAGTTTGACGATGAGGGCTTTGCCCAGACGTTCTCCCCCTCCGAAGGGTTTGCCATGTCCTATGACATGCGGCGGCCGTCGGGCAGCCGGGTTGTGTCGGTTACACTGGACGGCAAACCGATCGACACCGTAGCGACCTACCGCATCACAATGAACAGCTTTCTGGCCGCAGGCGGGGACAGCTTTACCGTGTTCGAACAAGGGACGGGCACCGTCACCGGTTCGGCCGATCTGGATGCGATGGAGGAATATCTGCGCGCAGTTCCGGTCCGCGAATTGCCCGCGACCGGACGGATAACCGAAGTGAAATAGGCCGCATGATCCGCTTTCTTTCGGAGGCTTAAATTGGGCCCCGCAGGATAGAAATCACAGCGCTCAGCGCACCACAATTATCCAGCGATGCGTCAATTATTCGCTGCCCTCCATCAAGCGTTTGGCCTGCGCTTCCAGCACTTTATACCGTTCATAGTCGGGCAGTTTCGACCGCATATAGGCAGCGATTTTCGATAGGTCTGCGGCATAGTCGCCGGTCGGCATGATTGCCGGGCCGAGGCCGAGTATATTAGCCTCGTTATCGACCCAGGCTGGCACGATCGGGACACCTGCTGCCATCGCGATATGATAAAAACCCGATCGCCACTCGCCATTGCTGGAGCGGGTTCCCTCCGCCGCGATAACCAGGGCCAGCTCGTCCCGCGCCGCAAATTCTGCGGCTATCTGATCGACATAATTGGCGCTTTTCGACCGGTCGATCGGTATTCCGCCCATATCAAGCATGAAATTGGTCATTGGCCATTTGAATAGCGTAATCTTGCCCATGAAAGACGGACGAATGCCTAGCTCTGCAGTGGCGCCGACAAAGAACACGAAATCCCAATTGGAGCTGTGCGGTGCCCCGGCAATAACGAATTTCTTGATGTCGGGAATGCCGCCGTCGAGCTTCCAGCCTTTCCAGCGATAGAGCCACAGGATGATCTTTCGCACGATCCGCGAGAGCACGCTGGTCTTGCGGTTACCGCCCTCACCCGCAGTGCTATCCATGATATTTCCCCCGCGTCACTGCGATTAACATTCCCTGTGCATCTACTGAACTGAATATACAATCCGAATGCTAGCCCAATTGACGCCGCGTTCCCAGCGACTTGGAAATCGTCAACTGAAAGCTTCCAGACCCATCAGCCAGCGGCCCATCAACCGGTCAAACTGAAATGTGAAGAAACCTGCAATCATCAATGCGCCCATCACGATACCGCGAACTTCGCGCCGATGACCGATGGGATTATGGGCGCGGGCATTTCTTACCAATTTGAAGCACACATATAGGGTGAACACAGACAGAATGTGGATAAAGCTGAAAGAACCATCGTTGATGTAACGCATGGTGAAGGACACTGCAGCAGTCGACACCATACTCGCCAGCCAGATATAGCCCAGTGTCCGGTGGAGCCGGTCGCCGCGAAACCGCAGCAACATGATCGGGGTCAAACCCAGCGCGGCGATGATCGTGATCAGGTGAAACTTGATATTGCCAGGGATTAGCGCCCATTCGCCTGCCCCGCGGAACACAGCGACCAGCACCACACCCAGCAACAGAACGGATAACCCAGCCAGCAGTTGATCCAGCCATGTCGGTTGTAGCGTTAGCGGCATCGTTTTGGTTGCAGTTCCCATCAATTATTTCCCCTTTTGAGGAGGATACCCTATAGCCAGAGGCTGACCCGTCAATGTTGAGGGCGATCCGCAACTACATCTGGATACGAAATTTCGGTTCCGCAATCTATGCAAAACCGTCAAACGGAACTATGTCTGGGCTAAGGAAAGAGCGACAAAATTCAATGAACAATAGCTCTATTTCCGATGGTTCGGCCAACGCTGGCCTGACCCCGATCGATTGCAGCGAAGATAT
>JBBKWK010000264.1:0-15342 GCA_037968915.1 Pontixanthobacter sp. | reverse complement strand
TCCTGCGCCACAGCGACCAGGCAGGGCACGCCGCCGCCCTTGACATATTCACTGCGGACAGTGTGACCGGGGCCCTTGGGCGCAACCATGAACACGTCGAGATCAGGGCGCGCTTCGATAAGACCGAAATGCACATTGAGGCCGTGAGCAAATGCCAGCGCGGAGCCGGATTTCATGTTGGCAGCAAGTTCATCGGCGTAGATTGCCGCCTGATGCTCGTCAGGCGCCAGGACCATGACCACATCGGCCCATTTCGCCGCTTCGGAATTGGACAAAACCTTGAAGCCGGCGTCTTGCGCCTTCTTGGCCGTGGCGGAACCTTCACGCAGCGCAATGGCAACTTCGCCAACGCCTGAATCGCGCAGATTTTGCGCATGGGCGTGGCCCTGGCTGCCGTATCCGACGATGGCGATCTTCTTGCCCTTGATCAGGTCCTGATCGGCATCAGCGTCATAAAAAACTTTCATCGGTAGTCCTCAATTGTCGCCTTCAGCGGCGAGCGAGTGGTTGGATAGGTTTAAAATTCTGTTCAGGTGCTTGTCGCGCCGCGCATCATCCCGGCAATACCCGTCCGGCCAACTTCGACCAAGCCGAGTTCGCGCATCAATGCAATGAAGCTGTCGATCTTGTCCGGCGCACCGGTAAGCTCGAAGATAAAGCTGGAGGTCGTGGTGTCGACCACCTGCGCACGAAAAACATCCGCCAACCGCAAAGCCTCGACTCGGTGTTCGCCGGTACCCTGGACCTTGATCAACGCCAGCTCGCGTTCGACATGCTTGCCGGTTTCGGTCAGATCGACAACCCGGTGGACTGATACCAGCCTCTCCAATTGCGCGCGAATCTGGTCGATTACTTGCGGCGGACCCTGGGTCACTATGGTGATCCGGCTGACCGCATGGTTTTCCGAGATATCAGCCACAGTCAGACTGTCGATGTTATAGCCGCGCGCGGTGAACATCCCGGCAATGCGCGCCAAAATACCTGCCTCATTATCGACAGTAACGGTCAAAACGTGCCGCTCGGCCTCTGCCTGGTGAATTTTCATTAAACCAACGCCTTTGCTTCATCATCCATCGTGCCGCTGGCCTGATCGCCATACATCAGCATGTCGGTATGGGCTGAACCGCTGGGGATCATTGGATAACAATTTGCATCTTTCGACACCCGGCAATCGACGATCACTGGCCCGTCATGCGCCAACATTGCCTCGATCCCGGCGTCGAGATCCGCTTCATCGGAAATGCGGATACCTTTCCATCCATACGCCTCTCCCAGCAGCACGAAATCGGGCAAGCTGTCGGAATAGCTGTTGGAATAGCGGCTTTCATAGGTCAATTCCTGCCACTGGCGAACCATGCCCATATATTCATTATTGAGGATGAATATCTTGACTGGAAGGCGGTACTGGCTGGCAGTGCCCAATTCCTGGATATTCATCTGGATCGAGGCTTCACCGGCGATATCAATCACCAGCGCCTCGGGATTGCCCAATTGTGCGCCGATTGCCGCAGGCAAGCCGTAACCCATGGTGCCAAGCCCGCCGCTGGTTAGCCATTTGTTGGGGCTGAAGAAGTTGAAATATTGCGCCGCCCACATCTGATGTTGGCCGACCTCGGTGGTGATGATCGGGTCACGCTCGCGGGTAAGGGCGAACAGCCGCTCGACTGCCTTTTGCGGCATGATCGCATCCTTACTTTCAGGATAGGCAAGACTTTCGCGGGCGCGCCAACCGGCGATACGCGCTTTCCACTCGCCAAGATCACGCGGTTTGCTGTCTTTCCAAGCGGCAATCAATTGTTCCAGCACGGTCGCACAATCGCCGACAATCCCAAGATCGATGGGAATGATTTTGTTGATCGAGGCGCGGTCGATATCAATGTGGATCTTGGTTGAATTAGGGGAAAATGCGTCGAGCCGCCCGGTTACCCGATCATCGAACCTTGCGCCGACACAGATCATCAGATCACAGCGGTTCATAGCCATATTGGCCTCGTAAGTTCCGTGCATCCCGAGCATCCCGAGCCAGTCAGGGTGGTCTGCCGGAAAGGCTCCGAGTCCCATCAGGGTGGATGTTACCGGGGCGCCGGTGAGATCTTGCAACTGGCGTAGCAATTCGCTCGCGCGCGGTCCGGAATTGATGATCCCGCCACCGGTGTAGAATACCGGAAACTCAGCTTTGGCCATCAATTTAACCGCTTCGGCGATCAGTTCGGGCTCGGCAACCGTTTGCGGTTGATAGCGAGCGGAAGCTAGCGCGGCTGCGGGTACGTCGCCAAATTCCGCGAGCGCAATTTGCACATCCTTGGGTATGTCGATCAGAACCGGGCCGGGGCGGCCAGTGGTGGCGATACGGAATGCCTCGTTGATGGTTGGGGCCAGCGTCGCCGGGTCTTTGACGAGGTAATTATGTTTAGTGCAATGGCGCGTGATGCCGATAGTGTCGGCTTCTTGAAACGCATCCGTGCCAATCAGCGCCGTGGGGACCTGACCGGTGATGATCACCAGCGGAATTGAATCCATGAATGCATCGGCAATACCGGTGACCACATTGGTCGCTCCGGGGCCGGAGGTGACCAGCACCACGCCTGGCTTGCCGGTTGAGCGTGCGTAACCCTCCGCCGCATGGGCTGCGCCAGCTTCATGACGGACCAAGATGTGCCGGATGCGCTCGTCCGCAAATAATTCGTCATAGATCGGCAGAACAGCGCCGCCGGGATAGCCGAAAATGAATTCGACACCCTGCTGGACGAGGCATTCGATCAGAATGGCGGCACCGCTGCGTTCACCGGCATTCTTGGCGCCAGCGTTGTTTGGGCCCGATGGTGGGCTGGACATGATCTTCTCCAATGAATGTGGCCCGGAAACACCCCTACTCAAGGGCATATGCCGGACCAATCGAGGGCGCATCTACGGAAATAAAAGTATTGTGTCAACCTTAATTAGTGTAATAATCTTGCAAATAAACTATTCATTGAGTCATTATCCAACGCTACGCGCGGCCAAGCTTCCGGGGGTTGGTTGCGGAACCAGGTATATTGACGTTTGGAATATTGCCGCGTCGCCAGCTGTCCTGCCTCGATCATCGCCTCTCTGGTGCACTCTCCCTTCAACCAAGCGGCGATCTCCCGGACGCCGATTGCGCGCATAACCGGTAGCGCCTGATCCAGATTTCGCGCCATCAACGCCTCGACTTCCGCCACTGCGCCCGCATCCAGCATGCTCTCAAACCGCTGGTCGCATCGGTCATACAGAACCTGCCGGTCAGGCAACAGGATCAGCGGATGCAGCGTTATTGCGCTGCCAATCCCACCGACCAATTCTTGTTGCCAATGATTGAGCGGCTTGCCAGTGGATCGGACAACTTCCAGCGCGCGGGCGGTTCGGCTGTTGTCCGCCGGGGCGAGTTTCTCTGCCGCAAATGGGTCTTCGGTCAACAAGGCAATCCGCGCTTCTGCTTGGGGCAGGGCGCGAACTTGCGCGCGGATCGCCGGGTCGATCTCGGGCACCGGCGCAATCCCGTCCAGCAGGGTCCGCATGTAAAGGCCGGTTCCGCCGACCAAAATCGGCACGGCGCCCTCCTCATGCAGCGCGTTGATCTCGCGCTTGGCGGCATCCGCCCAATTCCCCGCCGAGCACGGCTGTGCGCCGTCCCAAATGCCGAACAACCGGTGATCGACACCGCGCATTTCTTCCTCGTCAGGTCGTGCGCTGAGCACCTGCAAATCACGGTAGACCTGCGCGCTGTCGGCATTAATCACGGCTGAGGCTCGTCCCTGCTCGGACAGAGCCAACGCCAGCCGCACAGCCAGATCGCTCTTGCCGCTCGCGGTCGGCCCTGCAATGAGCGCCACCGGCGGCCTTGCTGCCGATAATTCGACCGACTTCAAATCAGGAGATTCCATAGTGCTCATCGCCCGCCTGATAGCAGACCCTGCGGCGCTGGAAACACGCCTCGACGGGGCTGTGGACGCTTTGGCCGCTTCTGGCATGCGCGTGGCGATTGCGCGGATGGACGAATCCTGCGGTCAGGTGATGGAAATCGGACTGCCCGAAGGCGATCCCGCTGTGTTGCGTGAGATATTGGACGAGTACTTTGCCCCGTCCGATCTGCTGGTGTCGCAGTCGGAAATACAAATTCCGCATTTGTTCGTGTCGGACATGGATTCCACTATGATCGGGCAGGAATGCATCGACGAACTAGCTGATTTCGCAGGGCTCAAGGACCGGGTATCCGACATCACTGAACGCGCCATGCGCGGCGAGCTAGACTTTGTTGCGGCGCTCAATGAACGCGTTAGCCTGCTTGCCGGTTTGAGCGAAGATACAATTCAGCAATGTCTCGACGAACGGATTATTCCGGTTTCCGGCGCACGTACTTTGGTGGGGACGCTGAAGGCCAAGGGTTGCCGCACGGTATTGGTCACCGGCGGCTTCCACCACTTCGCCGACCCTGTGGCACAGATGCTAGGGTTCGAGCGGGTGGACGGCAACCGGCTTGCGGTGGAGGACGGGCAGCTGACCGGCGGGCTCGACGGCGCGATTGTAGACAGTTCGGTAAAGGAACAGGTCCTGCGCGACGAAATGGCGCTGCTGGGCGAGAATGCGATCAGCTTGGCCACTGGTGACGGCGCAAATGACATTCCAATGTTGCAGGCGGCCAGTTACGGCATCGCCTATCGTGCCAAGCCCAAGGCCCGCGCCGCTGCGAATGGCTGGGTTGACCGGGGGGATTTAACCGCGATCCTGTCGCTATTGGGCATCCCTGAGAGTGATTGGGTAATTGGCTAATTTGTGCCTCAAGCGGGATTGCGGTTAGGTCTGGAATCTTTAACCACTTGCGGCTATATTGACATCATTGTCAGTAAGGGCCTGAAATGAACGCTTCGACCTCCATGAAATCCGATGTTTCTGCTGAGCCAAATGATGTTGCACAGGATGGAACAATCTTCCTGCATCCAGGCCGCACTCCTTTGCGCACACGTCCGCTAAAAGCGATCGGGCACTGGAACGAGCTGATGAAGAACAAGGAGAATACCGAGGAGGTATTCCACATCTTCGAATGCTTCCCGTCCGGTACATTCCTGCCTCGCGCCCGCGCCTTTACCCTGAGTGAAAAGGGTCAGGCGATCCGCGCCAGCGAGCCGTATCTGCCCGCTATTCTCGATGATCACGCGGCGCTGCGTGAATTGCCCGCAGGCACCGTAGCCCATGCCTATGTCGATTTCATGGAGCGTGAAGGGCTATCCGCCGCTGGACTGGTAGCGGAACATGACCGTTTTCGCGGTGACCGTCCGCGCTTCGATGATCTGGTCGAATGGTTCGCCAATCGCCAGCGCGACACCCACGATTTGCTCCATGTGCTGACCGGTTACGGCCGCGATGCGCTGGGCGAACAATGCGTTCTGGCGTTTACCTACAGCCAAAGCCCGTCTTTCGCGCACTTGTTTATTGCTTACGCTGGCGGCTATAATATCAAGAAGCAGGTCAAAACCAGCGCGCCGATATTCAGCGCTGTCAGCGAGGCGAAGCGTCTTGGCAAAGCCTGTCCGCGCGTAGCCGAATTGTCGATCCGAGATCTGTTAGCGATGCCGCTGGAACAGGCCCGGCGTGAAATGAACATCGCCAAGCCGGTACATTATGCTGCGGCGCATCAGGTGTGGAAGGCGGAATCAATCGATCCATACGACCTGCTGGATCAGAATAAGGCTACCGCCTAAAGCCAGCTAGCAACTTGGCTGAGCGGTTTCTTCTTTACTGCGTGCTCGGGCACGGTTGCGTCCGGGGCAGGGTGGCCCACCACTACGATCATCAAAGCTTTTTCTTCTGGCGGGCGTCCACACATCTCGCGCAGAAAACCCATGGGTGAGGGCGTGTGCGTCAGCGTCGCCAGCCCCGCCTCGTGCAATGTCGCAATCAGCATCCCGCATGCAATCCCGACGCTTTCATTGACGTAGTAATTCTGTGTCTGACCGTCTTCTTCGATCCCGCCCTTGCGCTGGGCGAAACACACAATCAGCCACGGCGCGGTTTCGAGGAACGGCTTGTTCTCGTCCGTCCCGATGGGGGCGAGGGCGCTCAGCCATTCACCGGGCGCCTTGGGTTTACCGCCCTCCGCACCGTAAAACTGCCGCTCCTCCGCCTCCGCCGCTTTGCGAATGGCGCGCTTGGTTTCGGGCGTGGAAATCGCGGTGAAATGCCATGGTTGATGGTTCGCACCATTGGGCGCGGTTCCAGCGGCGAGGATGGCGGCTTCGATTACTTCGCGCGGAACTGGCGCATCGGTGAAGTCGCGGCAGGATCGGCGGGTTTTCAGGCGCTCGAACGTAGCTTTGGCGCGGGCGATGCGCTCCTCATCAGAATAGTCCGGCATGGCGGGGTAGGGGTGGTGGCGTTCACTCATAGGCTACCATGACCGATCCCCTTAAATTTGTCGAAGTGCGAACCATTCTGACTCGGGGGCAGTTACGCCTCCATCCAATCGCGGAAGAAGCTAGCATTAGCCTCGCGCAGGTCGGTCAGTGAAATTCCGGCAATGCTGTCGCCGCCGACGGTGCCTATCCTGTGCATCGGTATTCCAGCCGCTTGAATGCGATCCGCGACCGCGCTGGTTACGACGTACCGTGCCTGATCCTCTCCGAATGCAGTGAAGTGATCACCAATTTGCTCGAGCGAACAACCGATGCCGCTCATCAAAGCCATTTCAGCCACAGCGACAAGCAAGCCACCGTCTGACACGTCGTGAACTGCGTTGACTTGTCCATCGTTGATCAATTTTTGAACGAATTTTCCGTGTTCGAGGCTTTTGGTAAGGTCAACGACAGGCGCGGGACCATCCTTGCGGTTGTGAAGCTCTGCAAGCCACAGTGATTGGCCGAGATGGCCGTTATTGTCACCGATGACGAAAATAGCATCCCCCTCATTCTTGAACCCCATTGTCATCATCTTGGAATAATCCTCCAAGATCCCGACGCCGCCTATCGCTGGCGTGGGAAGAATGGCCGAACCACCGCCCGTCGCCTTGCTCTCGTTATATAGCGACACATTCCCACTCACGATCGGGAAATCGAGCGCGCAGCAGGCGTCGCCCATGCCTTCCAGGCAACCGACGAATTGCGCCATGATTTCCGGGCGCTGGGGGTTTGCGAAATTTAGGCAGTTGGTGATCGCCAACGGACGCGCACCCACCGCACACAAATTGCGATATGCCTCGGCCACGGCCTGTTTGCCGCCTTCATACGGATCGGCATAGCAATAGCGCGGGGTGCAATCGGTCGTCATCGCCAGCGCTTTTCTGGTGCCGTGCACCCGCACCACCGCCGCATCGCCGCCGGTCTGCAGCGTATCGGCGCCAACCTGGCTGTCGTATTGCTCGGCAATCCACCGCCGACTGGCAAGCGTAGGGCTGGCCATCAGTTTCAGCAAATCCGCGCCGATATCGGTGCTTTCGGGAATATTAACCAGCGGTTTGACCTGCGCCCACGCCTTGTATTCTTCCTTCGTCGCATAGGGCCGCTGATATTCCGGCGCATCTTCGGCGAGCGGTCCGAGCGGGATGTCGCACACCACCTCGCCATCAAATTCCAGAACCATATGGCCGCCCTCGGTAACTTCGCCGATCACCGCGAAATCGAGCTCCCACTTGGTGAAGATCGCTTCGGCCATGGCTTCCTTGCCCGGTTTCAGCACCATCAGCATCCGCTCCTGGGATTCGGACAGCATCATTTCGTAGGGGGTCATTCCCTCCTCGCGGCAGGGCACTTTGTCCATGTCGAGCCGAATGCCGACCTTGCCATTGGTGGCCATTTCCACGCTGGAGGATGTTAGGCCTGCCGCGCCCATGTCCTGAATTGCGACGATGGCATCGGTGGCCATCAGTTCCAGACACGCCTCGATCAGCAGCTTTTCGACGAAGGGATCACCGACCTGCACCGTTGGCCGCTTGTGCTCGATATCGTCGCCGAAATCCGCGCTCGCCATGGTCGCGCCGTGGATGCCGTCGCGCCCGGTCTTGGACCCGACATAGACAATCGGATTGCCGACACCGGTGGCCGCGCTGTAGAAAATCTTGTCCTGATCGGCGATCCCCACGGTCATCGCATTGACGAGGATATTGCCGTCATAGGCTGGGTCGAAATTCGTTTCGCCACCGACAGTCGGCACGCCCACGCAATTGCCGTATCCGCCGATGCCCGCGACCACGCCCTTAACCAGATGCTGCATCTTGGGGTGATCGGGCCGCCCGAACCGCAGCGCGTTGAGGTTGGCGATCGGCCGCGCGCCCATGGTGAACACGTCGCGCAAAATGCCGCCAACGCCGGTCGCCGCGCCTTGATACGGTTCGATGTAGGACGGGTGGTTATGGCTCTCCATCTTGAAGATCGCCGCTTGGTTGTCGCCAATGTCGATCACCCCGGCATTCTCGCCCGGGCCGCAGATCACCCACGGCGCCTCTGTGGGCAATTGCTTCAGGTAAAACCGCGAAGATTTATAGCTACAATGTTCGGACCACATGACCGAGAATATGCCCAGTTCCAGCAGATTGGGTTCGCGCCCCATCGCCGTTAAAACGTGGTCATATTCTTCAGTGTTGAGGCCATGAGCCTCAACGATTTCAGGCGTGATTACATCGTTGGTCTGTGGCATCACCTGCCCTTAGCGGGCGAGGGCCGCCGCCGCTAGCCCCGCATGCGCTTGTGACGACGGGTTGTCCCCACCCAGTATGCAAAGAATGTCACTACTGCGAATGTGACTAGCCCAGCGAGATAAACGAGCAGACCAATTTGCGCGGGTTGAGGGCCGAACCAGCTGGCGGCCTGAAATATCAGCAGGAGCGCCATCAGAATCATCGGCGGGATAATTGGCCCACGGGTCCGGCGCACATACCAGACAAATGCTGCGATAGTTATTCCAAGTTCCAGCGGGATTTCGATAAAAGGATAATTCCACAGACCAAGACCCATTGGCGGCGGGCTGCCCGCCAGCGTCAAATCAGGCCGGTGGACTAGCAGATCGAGGAACCAATGCGACAGCACGACTGTGCCCGCAATCATGCCTCCAATGAAATTCCTTTGCGTTATCAGGATAATTAACGCGAACGTCCCGGCCCAGATGACCGACCCCAACAAGCTGTGGGTATAGGGCATATAGTACAAATCCATTGGATTCATCACTGTGATACCAGGCGACAGGCGCATCTTCTCAACGCCGAAAATGGCCAATGCTGCAAAACCCCAATCCACAAGCTGTCCAGCCAAGAAAAGCGTGCCCAACTTGGGTGCCTTTGGTGAAAGGGCAGCCGCAGCAAAGGCCGGGGCCCAATGTCCGATAAACATCCGCCTATCCCACTTTTTGGGCGACATATGTCGCAATGGTTGCCGCGACACAGGTGGCAAATGCGCCCCAAATGATATCGACAATGGTGATATGAACAGGCCACACTTTCAGCGTTGCCTGATTGGTCAGATCATAGGTTGCGTAACATAATGCGCCCAGCAATGCGCCGTTTAGCGCTGCTGCACCCAATCCTCCGGATAAACCGGGGCGAACTGCGAACCATACCATTCCGGCAATATAAGCAGCGTAGAAGACTAGTGCGGGCCCGATGCGGAAACTCTCCGCCATCAACTCGCCGAGATTTGGACGATAAAGGTTGGGCCCGGCCCACCGCAGCCATATTGCGTCGAGCACGCCAAACGAGACCGCTGCAACAATATAGGCGATAATCCACTTCATAATCCACTCCGCTACATGCTTATACGTTGTCGCAACTTGACCTCGCCGCAGGGCGCGGTCAATGCTCCATCGTCATGGCAGACAAGACCCCTGAAATTCCGGAAATGACCTTTGAAGCTGCGCTGGGCGCACTTGAAGATGTGGTGCGGCGGTTGGAGAGCGGGGAGGTTCCGCTCGACGAATCGATCACCTTGTACGAACGCGGCGAAACCCTGCGCCTGCATTGCCAGGCGCGGCTCGATGCTGCGCAGGCACGAATCGAAAAAATCGTTGCCGGGCCAGATGGCAAACCGGTCGGCACCGCGCCGTTCGATGATCACTCGTCAAGCTCAGGCAGCTGAGATGGATCTGGTGGTGGCAAACGATGATATTTTCGCTGAAGGGTTGAGCCAGATCCAGGCCGACGTCGACGAGACATTCGATGCGCTGCTGCCGGTGCCCGAAGACACCCGCGCGCAATTAGTCGAGGCGATGCGCTATGCCGCAATTGGCAGCGGCAAACGCGTGCGCCCACTGTTGGTCGCGGCAACGGCCGATTTGTTTGGTGTTGATCGCCACGCCGCTGTCCGGGCCGGCTGCGCAGTCGAGGCAATTCACGTCTATTCTTTGATCCATGACGATTTGCCGTGCATGGACGATGACGATCTGCGGCACGGCAAGCCAACGCTGCACAACCAATTCGACGAAGCGACGGCAGTGTTGGCGGGCGACTCGCTCCATGCATTGGCGTTCGAGATTCTGTCAGACCATGCCACCAGCACCGATCCTTTCACCCGATCCGAACTGATCGCTACCTTGGCTGGAGCAAGCGGCATGAGCGGTATGGCGGGCGGCCAGATGATGGATATGGCAGCCGAGCACCAGCAATATGACCTTCGCGCGATCACCTTGCTCCAACAGCTCAAGACCGGGGCCTTGTTGGCCGCTTCTGTGGAAATGGGCGCGGTATTAGGCAAGGTGCCAATCGAGGGCAGGGCGCATTTGCGCGCCTATGCCCGTGATATCGGTCTTGCGTTTCAGATCGCCGATGATCTGCTGGATCAAGAAGGCGACGAGACCAAGGCAGGCAAGGCGCTGCGCAAGGATGATGCGCAAGGCAAACAGACCTTCGTAACGTTGATGGGCGCTGACGGCGCGCGCGATCAGGCGCATGCTTTGGTCGAACAAGCGATCGGGCATCTGGCTAGCCACGGCGAGGACGCCGCGCTGCTGTCAGCGCTGGCGCGGTTTATCGTGGAGAGGGACAGATAATGGCAATAACTGCCGAGCGGATTGGTATTTATCCAGGCACATTCGATCCCATTACATTGGGTCATGCCGATATAATCCGGCGCGGAGCCAAGCTGGTCGACCGGTTGATCATAGGCGTGACCACCAATCCTTCCAAGAACCCGATGTTTTCTCCGGAGGAGCGCATGGCCATGGTCAAACGAGAAGTGGCCGACATGGGGGTCGGTAACGTCGAAGTAATTGGTTTTAACGCGTTGTTGATGAAATTCGCACGCAAGATGGACGCGACCGTGATCGTCCGAGGCCTGCGCGCTGTGGCCGATTTTGAGTACGAATATCAGATGGCAGGTATGAACCAGCAGATTGATGACGAGATCGAAACAGTCTTCCTGATGGCCGACGTCTCGTTGCAGCCGATTGCATCAAAGCTGGTCAAGGAAATTGCATTATTCGGTGGAAATATTGCTCCCTTTGTCAGCGCCACTGTCTGCGAGGATGTGGTTGGGCGGGTAAAAAAGCTCGGCCAGCTAGGCGATTATTGATCATTCATTGTATCGACAGATCGCTCCCGCTAGATGGGCCGCATAAATTTTCCCAGATTGACAGGATTACCATGTTGAAACGCCTGATCGCCGCCGGTGCTCTTACCGCAATGGCCCTTACCCCGCTTGCAGCATCTGCACAGGATGCTGGCGATGACGCAGTGCTGGCAAACTCGGAGGAATCCGCGAAGGACGCCGGAAGCACTCCTGTGGCCGCCCGAACCTTTGCGCCGCTCAACTACGATGTGACGCAGGACCTGGAAAATATCCTGGTACTGGACCTTTCCAATGGCAAACGGGTGATGATCCGCCTGATGCCTGACTGGACACCCCGCCATATTGAACGAGTCAAGACGCTGACCCGGCAGGGCTTTTATGACGGGGTAATTTTTCACCGCGTGATCGACGGCTTTATGGCACAAACCGGTGATCCAACTGGCACCGGACAAGGCGGCTCTCAGCTTCCTGATTTGGAAGAAGAATTCAACCGGCAGCCGCATTTACGCGGCACGGTCTCGATGGCCCGCGCGCAATCGGAAGACAGCGCGAACAGCCAGTTTTTCGTTACCTTCTATCCGCGCTTCTCGCTCGACAATCGTTACACCAATTTTGGCCGGGTTATTTCCGGCATGGACGCGGTCGACGCGATTAATCGCGGCGAACCGCCCGCGAACCCAACCCGCATCCTGCAAGCGTCGATTGCGGCCGATAATAAGGCTCCGCCGGTGGCAGCACCGCCTCCAGCGCCGACAATCACCGCAGATATGTTGTCTGCTCCAGCAGGCTAAGGCGCGTGCACGCTTTCTTTCTGGCGTGATCAGCCTTAGGGGCGCGCCATGCGCGTCCTTCGACAACCTCAGGATAATCGGACAACTCGCCATGCGTGTTGATCAGTTCGATTTCGACCTTCCTCCCGAACGCATAGCCTTGCGTCCGGCATCGCCGCGTCATGCGGCCAGAATGCTGGTGGCGCGCGGCGATACCGAATTGTCAGACCGGATAGTCAGTGATTTGCCTGCGCTGCTCAACCGCGGCGATGTGTTGGTGTTTAACGATACCCGCGTGATTCCTGCCCAATTGGAGGGGACACGCGGGGAGGCGAAGATCGGCGCGACATTGCATAAGCGGATCGATCTGCGCCGGTGGCAGGCTTTTGTCCGGAACGCAAAGCGCCTGCGCGAAGGCGACCGAATTCAGTTTGCCAACGATGTTGCCGCAACTGCCGAGGAGCGCCACAGCGATGGCAGTTTTACGATCGCATTCGAGGGCGAGGAGCCAGTTGAAACCTTGCTCGAACGCGCAGGGCGGATGCCGCTGCCGCCGTATATTGCCGGTAAGCGCCCGACCGATGAACGCGACAAATCGGACTACCAGACAATTTTTGCCCGCGAAGATGGCGCGGTGGCTGCCCCCACCGCAGCACTACATTTTACTCCTGAATTGCTGGCAGCCTTGGACGAGGCCGGGATCGTCCGCGAAATGCTTACGCTGCATGTTGGTGCCGGGACGTTCATGCCAATGAAGGTGGATGACACGGCTGACCATACAATGCACGCGGAATGGGGCCGGATCGATGCGGCAACGGCAGACCGGCTCAATGCAGCGCGCGCGGCAGGCCGCCGGTTGATTTCCGTCGGCACCACCAGTCTGCGCTTGCTCGAAAGCGCAGCGGGTGAAGATAATATCATTCGTCCGTTCGAGGGTGACACCTCGATTTTTATCACACCGGGATACTGTTTTCGCGCAATCGACGGGTTGATGACCAATTTCCATCTTCCCAAATCGACTCTGTTCATGTTGGTCAGCGCGCTAATGGGGATGGAGCGGATGCAGAGCCTTTATGCCCATGCGATTGACGATGATTACCGCTTTTACAGCTACGGGGATTCCAGCCTCCTCATACCGTGAGCACTGCTTGCAATTCCTGCGGGCATCGCCACTACTGTTGCTGTGAGCGAACCCATCCTAGAAATCGAAAATCTGACCAAGGTCTATGCCGGCGGCTTCAAAGCGCTGGATTGCGTCGACCTGCAAATTGCCAAGGGCGAAATTTTTGCGCTGCTTGGCCCTAATGGTGCGGGCAAAACAACCTTGATCGGTGCAGTGTGCGGTTTGGTCCGTCCAACCTCGGGCACCATCCGCGCCTTTGGTGAGGATTTGTCTCAAAATTGGCGCGGGGCCAGGGCGCGGATCGGTCTGGTACCGCAGGAACTGGCGACCGACATGTTCGAACCGGTCAACCGTGCAGTTAGTTTTTCGCGCGGGTTGTTTGGCCGCCCTTCGGATCCCGGACGGGTAGAGGAAATACTCAAGTCGCTTAGCCTATGGGACAAGCGCGATGAGCAGATTCGCAAATTATCAGGCGGTATGAAGCGCCGAGTGCTGATCGCAAAGGCGCTGGCGCATGATCCCGAATTGCTGTTTTTGGACGAGCCCACCGCCGGGGTCGACGTGGAATTGCGCCGAGACATGTGGAAGCAGATCGACCAATTGCGCGACCAAGGGGTCACCGTGATCCTGACCACCCATTACATCGAGGAAGCCGAGGAAATGGCTGACCGCGTCGGCATTATCCGTGACGGTAAGTTATTGATGGTCGATGACAAATCGGCAATGATGGCGCGGCTAGGCCGGACCGAGGCGCATATCACCTTGGCCAATCCATTGTCCGAATTGCCGGCGTCGATTGCGCGTTTCCCGGTCCATCTCGACGGCGGAGGGCGTAACTTGTGTTATCGCGGCGGCGACGGAACCGGGCTGGGCAAAAGGGAAGTGGCCGATCTGACCAAGGCACTGACAGGTGCGGGGATCGACTACATCGGCATCGAGATTACCGAGTCTACTCTCGAGGATATTTTCGTCGATCTGGTGGAGGATCGCCCGTGAAGCATTTCAACCCGCGCGCTGCCTGGGCAATCTATGTTCGCGAAGTGATGCGGGCGATGCGCACTGCGATGCAATCACTGCTCGCGCCGGTTCTGACCACTTCGCTGTACTTTATCGTTTTTGGGGCGGCGATTGGTGGGCGCATGGAATCTGTCGGCACCGTCAATTACGGTGCCTTCATCGTTCCGGGCTTGTTGCTGCTGACCTTGCTGAGTGAAAGCACCAGCAACGCCAGTTTCGGCATCTATATGCCGCGTTTTACGGGCACAATTTACGAATTGCTGTCCGCACCGGTTGGAGTGGCCGAAACGCTGGCCGGATTTGTCGGAGCGGCAGTGACAAAATCCTTGATCCTCGCCGCAATCATTCTGCTGACCGCAACCCTGTTTGTTGATTACCAGATCAAGCATCCGTTTCTGGCCATCGGCTACATCATGCTGGTTGCCTCGGCGTTTTCGTTATTCGGGTTTATCCTCGGTATCTGGGCAGATAATTTCGAGAAACTGAGCATCGTCCCCATGCTGTTCCTGATGCCGCTGACGTTTCTGGGCGGCACCTTTTATTCAATCGACATGCTGCCCGGTGTGTGGCGCAGCGTCGCACTGGTCAATCCAATCGTTTACCTCGTAAATGGGTTGCGATGGACATTTTATGGCACTTCTGACGTCAACATCTGGTTATCATTCGGGATCACCATGGGGTTCCTGACAGCGTGCATCGCAGTGATCGCCTATATTTTTAAAACAGGGTGGCGGCTCAGGACGTAAACCAGCCCCAGATAAGCCGTCCGGTCAGTCCAAGCGAGGCAATGATCATCAGCGGACGGATCAATTTCGCACCGTGGCGCATCGCGAAATGCGACCCGATATAGCCGCCGAGCATCGCTCCTGCCGCCATGGTCAGGCCCAGCGCCCAGATCATCTTGCCGCCCAGCGCGAACACGATAACCGAT
>JBBKWK010000263.1:0-6045 GCA_037968915.1 Pontixanthobacter sp. | reverse complement strand
CGCGGCTGGGCCTATGGCCAACAAATTGTCGATCCGCGCACCGGAGAGATCGTCAAGGGCATGGTGGTGCTTGGATCGCTGCGCGCACGACAGGACATTCAGATCTTTCAGGCGCTGGTTAGTGCCGATCAACTGGGCACTGGCGGGCCGAATGATCCGGTGCAAGTTGCGCTTAATCGCTTGCGCCAGCTTGGCGCGCACGAGGTGGGTCATACGCTTGGCTTTGCGCATAATTTTGCTGCCAGCACGCAGGACCGAGCCTCGGTCATGGATTATCCGCCGCCGCGCATTGGCCTGATCGATGGCAAGCCCGACCTGTCGGACGCTTATGCCAAGGGGATCGGTTCGTGGGACGTCGCGACGGTGCGCTGGCTCTACGCAGACGCGGACGAGCGCGAGACTGCCGAAGCAGCGGCGCGCTATCGCTATGTGCAGGATGACAACGCTCGCGCAGCCGACACGGCCTATGCCTGGGGCGGCCTGTGGGATGATGGCGCCGATCCGGTTGCCGAGTTGAACCGGCTGATGGATGTTCGCGCCGCGGCGCTTTCCGCCTTTGGCCTGAGCGCGTTGAGCCCTGGCGAGCCGGTGTCGAACCTGCGCCGCCGGTTCGTGCCGCTGTGGCTGTTGCACCGTTACCAACTGGTCGCCGCGGCCAAGCAGATCGGCGGGGTCGATTTTGTCTATGCGGTAAATGGTTGTGGGCGCGAGGCGGCTGAGCCAGTTGCCGCGGACCGGCAGCGCGCAGCGCTCGATGCGGCGTTGGCCACGCTTCGGCCCCAAACATTGCGTGTGCCGTCTGCGTTGGTACCGCTGCTCTCGGCGGCGCAGAATGGCAGCAGCGACCGCCAGTATGAGACCGAGGTCTTCTCCACCGCCGGAGGCCCGGTGTTCGACCCGCTGGTTGCCGCCGACGCTGCGGCGCAATTGACCGTGCAGACGCTGCTTGCCCCGCGCCGGCTGGCGCGGCTGGTCGTCCAGCAGCAGGGCGACGCTTCGGCACTGGGTGTCGACGAGTTGATTGACCGGCTGACGAGAGCCGTATTGTCGTTCACCCAGGATGATCTTGGCCGCCGCATTGCCTATCGTACCCTTGCCACCATGGCCCAGGTTGCCCGCCGACCTTATGCCAGCCCGGAAGTCGCCGCCGCGCTCGAACAGAAGCTGATCGATGTCGGCGTGGCGCTGGCCAAGCGCAAGGCAAGCGGCGCCGAACGGGCATGGGCGTTAAGCCTGTCGCGCCGACTGCTTGATCCTGAACAGCGCGAGCAACTAGCGGAGACCCTACCGCGCACGGTCAGCGTGCCGCCGGGCGACCCGATTGGTGAGGGCGACTGGATGGACCTGTCCAACCTATTGACAATCAGCGAATGAGCGCCTGCAAGTGCGCGCGCGCTCGATGGCACCTCGCCCGTGCATGCGGCTTGCGTGCCTAGACGCGACAGAAGCGCAGGCGCCTGCTTGTCGTAGACCAAATAGCTTAAAGGTTGTGACAGGTCTGGATCTGGGCCGCCGATACGTTTTTGATACCGAAGCGTAAAATCAAACTGCCCGCTTTCGCCCCATTTGCGGACGTTCAGTCAAAGCCTTGAAGTGCCGCGGTGCAGACAATGGTCAACGTATTGCAGAATTGACGCTTTTTTGACGGTCGCCCTGATTGACCTCTCTCCTGTGAGTTGCGACTTGTGTCGGCTCTAGGCTGTTAAGGGGGCTTGTTTATGCGTATTTCGAAACGGGGATTTCTTGCCGGTGGCACAGCAGCGACGCTGGCTACATTCGGTGGCTTACCTGCGATTGCCAGGGCAAAAACTCTTCCCCCGCTGACGTCAGACATTGGCAAGCTGGACAAGGTTCTTATCCATTCAATGCGTGCCACGAGCGGTATTACGACACAATTCGGGCGCGCACTCATTCCAAACGTAGACTTTTCTCCTGTCGACGCCGAGGCGCAACACGCTGGGCTAAACGATCTACTGCGGCAAAGCGGCGCAGAATTGATTGAGGTCGTCGATGCTCTCAACGCAGCGCGCGAAGCCACACTCGCCAACGGGATTTGGGAAGCCTGGATCGACGCCGCTTACCCGCGCCTTGGGGGTGCACCCAATGACATCACTGCGGAAGTCATCATGGGGCATGACAAGGATTGGCTCTATCGCTTGGACAGCGAAGGCAACTATGACCATCTTGTTGATGAGTTTAGAGCCACAATGTGGACCCGCGATAGCGCATTTATGACACCCAAGGGATTGGTAATCTGCAACTCCAATTCGGCTTGGCGCGGGCGGGAGAATATGCTTCTGCGCTTCATCTACCGCTATTCACCGATGCTCAGCGACGTGTCGATCGCCGTCGATGCTGTCGAACAAGGGTTCATCATCGAAGGCGGAGACGCGATGGTGGTAGATGAGCAGACCATGTTCTTGGGCGTCGGCAACCGCACCTCGCGTGAAGCCGGTGCGGTGTTGGCACGCGAACTCGCGATGGATGTTTACACAGTTCAGATCGGAACGCCGGAATTCCTGCGCGAGACTTATGCAGGAGAAACCCGCGATTTCAGCGATCTTGCTTTGCTGTTCCTCCATTTGGATACCAGCTTCACTCTGGTCGGGCCCAAACACGCGCTTTCGTTGCCGTATGTGTTTGAAGCCGAGCATGCTGAGGACAGTCCACTCGCTCGCTATATTCGCGGTGCCGTTCGTCAATCGATCCTGCCGGAAGAGGATGCAAAGAAGGGTCTTGAATTACTCAAAGGCATCGGCACCCTTACACGCTACGCTGCTGGGTCAGGCAAAGCAGAAAAAATCGAAGGCATGAAACTGGTCGATTTCTGCCGCAGCGAGGGATACCGGATCACCAATACAGGCGGTGCAATCCCCGATGGGGATGAGTCGGCCTTCGAGCACTTCATGCGCGTCACCTATCCTGAGCAACGCCGCCAGGCTTCCAACGTTGTCCAGGCTTTGCCTGGCCGTGTCATTGCCTATGAAGGCAATCCAGCGACGATCGCTGCGCTTAATGCGGACGGCATCGCTGTCGACACTTTCCCGGGCCGCGAGTTGTGGAATTGGCATGGTGGTCCGCACTGCCTAACGCAGCCGTTGTTGCGCTCTTAGTTTGGTCCTAAACGGTAACTGTCCGCTTTCCACCCAATTACAGTCATTTGGCTATCCCTGCTTCTCAGACAAAAGCGGTCTGTCGGCTAACGATCCAATAGCTGAAATTCGCACAGGTCGTGTTGAAGGACCGAATTCGGATGGATCACTTTTCATCCATCCGGCGGAGCCACCCTCTTAGGATGGCTTCTGTTTCAAGCGGTCGGTCTTTAATAAAGCTATGCGCACCGCCCGGGATAACCGCCAACTCCGCACCTGGCGTCAGGGCAACAAACTCTTGAACAGTGTCGATACGCGCCGAGTCATACTGCCCAATCAGGAACAATGTGCGGGTCCCTTCTAATTGAAGAAGCTTAAGTGTTGCGTCGTAATTCTGGAGCAGACCCGTGGACGCGAACTCACTAGGCCCCCACATACGGTTGTAAATCAATCCGTTGAAACCCAGGCCTCCATATCTTTCAACATAGCGTTTTCCGGCTTCACTGCGCTCTGGGCGAATATAATATTCTGAATAGACCTTATTAAACACTGTGTCGCATTCGCTGGCTGGTGGAGGTGCCGCGCTTTCGCATGCGCTGACTAACTCAAGATCCTCCGCTTTCATTTCGCTTAGAAGCAAGTTTGCATCAGTAATCCAATGGATCGTAGAAATGAACGTGCCTCCGAGCACGATCGAAGCGACCCGCTCCGGATATCGCACTGCGTATTCCAGCGCGATGGCCGCGCCCCAGCTATGGCCAACGAGATGAAGCTTTTCCGCCCCTACAGCGTACCGGACCGATTCCAGCTCTTCGATATAACGCTCAACCCGCCAATGCGCAGGATTGTCCGGCCTGTCGGATTTGCCGCTGCCCAGTTGGTCGTAGAGGATGACACCACGCTCGTCGGCGAGGCCAAGCAAACCGGCAAATCCCGAATGGTTGTCGCCCGGACCGCCAGAGATAAAGAACACCGGTGTCGTGCCGCTGTTCTCGATGTCGCCATTCACCCGGACATAAACCGAACCGCCTTCGACGGGGACCATCAACTCGCGGTCTGGGGCGGACCAGGCTAAGACCGGCAAATCTTGCTGTGCAGCAAGCGGGGGCGCGAAAACGAATGATAGCGCAGCGGCAAACACAAATAAACGGCTCATCAGAATGCTCCCCTTGTTCCATCTTTTTTCCACGTTTTGTGTGCTGTCCGCAAGGTTGGGATGACGATCGCTTTACTCACTACGAGCATGCGCATGGCAGCGTGCGGTTGCCGTGCGTTAGCCAACGTCCGCTTTCCACCCAGTTCTTGCCGTTCGGGCTGATAAGCTGGAGAATAAAAGCAGTCGGTCAGCAATCGACCCATTTGCAGGCATTCGGAAATCTGGAATTAGCCTCCAGTCCTTAGATTACCTTCTCGGACTTGTTCCGCTAGACGGCGCATTCGCCCTGACGGTGCCGGTAGTAATATGCTACAACCCATTTATCAGATCTTACCCGGCGTAGGCTAGCTAGCTTTCACCGAAGCGATCCACTGGTCGACCTGTTTTTCGAGGATCGATAGCGGTACGTCGCCGCCGCCAAGAACAGTATCGTGGAAACCCCGGATATCGAAATCTTCGCCCAATTCCTGTTCGGCCTTAGCGCGCAGTTCCTGAATGCGGATCATGCCGATCTTGTAGGACGTTGCCTGCCCCGGCAGCACGAAATAGCGCTGCACTTCGGATCGAACTGTCGTTTCCGGAATAGGCGAATTGGCGAGAAAGTAATCGACCGCTTCTTCCTCGCTCCATCCTTTGGCGTGCAAGCCGGTGTCCACCACAAGACGGATCGCACGCCACATTTCTGTGGTGAGACGACCGAAGTCGGAATAGGGATCCTCATAGGCCCCCATTTCCTTGGCGAGGACCTCTGAGTACAGCGCCCAGCCTTCGCCGAAGGCCGCAATATAACCCCCTTGCGCGCGGAATTGAGGAATCCCGGTCAATTCCTGAGCGATCGAGGATTGCAAGTGGTGGCCAGGATTGCCCTCATGGTAAGCGATGACCTCCAAAGTAGAAATCGACATGGCCCGCATGTCGGACAGATGCGCGTAATAGACGCCAGGTCGCGATCCATCAGGGGTGCCGTTGCGATAATGCTGCGCAGCGCCATCCTGCTCGCGGAAAGGCTCGACTCGCTTTACCACCAGATCGGCCTTTGGCAGCGTGCCGAAGAAGTCAGGTAATCTGGTTTTGATAAATGTCAGATGCCCCTCTGCGGCGTCGATGTAATCTTGCGCGCCTTTATCGTCATTGGAGAAATAGAACCGGTCGTCGTCGCGCACGAAAGTGAAGAACGCTTGCAGGTCGCCGTCAAATTCGACCTGATCCTTGATGGCTTCCATTTCGGCGCGAATACGCGCGACTTCGGTAAGCCCAAGATCATGAATTTCGTCGGCGGTAAGATCGGTGGTCGTCATCTGCGCAAGCCGGTAGGCATAGTACGCTTCGCCATCAGGGAGTGCCGATACGCCTCTGGCGACCTCGTCACTATTCGGGCGATCCTGTGTCATCCAATCGATGATCCGTTGATAGGCCGGACCGGTCGTCTCTGTCAGAGTTATGCGCGCCTGGTCCAGCAATTCGTCAGAGCGTTCCTGCGTGATGGTGCCGTCTTCGACCAGCGTTGCGAGCCGTGACAGAGTCCCCTCCCAAAGCGCCGAGGGCTCACCGTCATCAAATGGCGCGCCGGCGATCAGCCCCTGAGATTCTTGGATTACAAAATCATAGGCGAACCGCGGCGGGCGAACACCTGACGTGGCATTAGCTTGAGCCTTCGCGAGCGATTGATCCATCGCTGTGCCAATGCCGCCAAGCCGAGCGATGAAAGCCTCCATCTCGCTTTCAGTTTCCACGCTGTGCAGGCTGAGCACTTGGGTAGGTATGCTAGTGTGCGCGCCGTTCATCTGTTCAAGGATG
>JBBKWK010000262.1:0-5692 GCA_037968915.1 Pontixanthobacter sp. | reverse complement strand
GGAATAGCTGGGACACCGGCATCGGCGAATTCGGCATCGTTCTGAGCGGCAGCTACGCCCGCCAGGATGTCGCCCAGTTTGCCCCGCGCGTCGATCTCGACAACCTCCGCCGTGCATCGAGCGCCCCGAACCTTCCGGGCAGCAACGCCAATCAGCCATTCGATTATCTGCAGGTCCAGTTTCTGCAGCAGGAAACGAACAATTACGAATACGAAACCTATAACGGCACCGCGGCACTGGAATGGAAGCCGACCGACAATCTGAGATTGTACTTCGATGCGACGCTCAATAATCAGCAACGTTCACAGGAAAGTAACCGGGTGCAATTGTCCGGCGTTTCAAGCGCGGTAGACACCGCCTTTCATAGCGCATTTCAAACGATTGATCTGGGAACGCTCGATGGACCAAATGGCCCCATCGTTCTTGGCACAGTAGAATCCACGCTTTCCGGTACCATTGGCGTCAGCGGAGTCAGCGGACAGAATCTCGACCCCAATCTTCGGGCATCAAGTGACACCGGATCACGGGTCACCAATAGCCGGGTGTTTGATTTTGGCACCGAATGGGAAGGTGAGAAGTTGAGCGTCCGCGCAGAAGTGGCGCTGTCGACTTCGAAAACTACCAATCCCAACTTCTCGACGACCTTGGATTTCATCAATCCAAACTCGCCTCAGCCAGTATTTGGAAGGGGCAGCCTCGACAACGGCACGCCGCTGCAATTCGATCTGACCAATGACGTCCTTCAATTCGGCATTGATCAGGCAAGCCCGTTTGCTCCAAGCACCGCCGACTTGCTCAACCCCGCAAATTACCAGCTCAATCAGGTCGCTCAGGGCGCGAACTCGGCCGACAACAAAGAAAAAGCCGCGCGCCTCGATTTCACGTATGACACTTCGGATCTCAGTTCGATCGTTCCTACGATCGACTTTGGCTATCGCTGGAATCAGACGACCGCGATCAACAATGTATTCTCAAACAACATCAGTTTGACGAACAACAGCACCAATGTGAATAACAACCGCTTCAATCGGCCGGAGGGCAATTTGTTCTCCGACATCCTGATTGCGGCCCCGAATAACTTCAACTCGGCCGATGGACGGACATTATTTTTCCCTGACTTCCTGATCATCGATGGCGGTCAGGCATTCCGCGATCCGACCGCAGTTCTGGCTGCGCTAAACGCCGCGATTACGGCAAGCAATGCTGCCAACCCTCAGTTCCCTGCGGTTCCGCAGCTGTCGGGACCGACTGAATCGGCTGTTGGATTTTTCAGCGTCAAAGAAACGACGAGCGCTGCCTATATCCAAGTGAATATGGATACCGATCTCCTTGGAATGCCCGCACGCGGAAATGTTGGCCTGCGCTGGCTCACGACAAAGCTTGCTTCAACCGGCAACAATGTAGCCAACGGTGTTTCCAGCGGAACATCTACCGAGACCAGCAAATATAACTTCCTGCTGCCACGGTTCAGCATGGTGCTGGAGCCTGCTCAGGATGTTCTGTTGCGCGTTGGCGCGGCGCGCGACATTCGTCGCCCGGATTTTGACGATCTGTCGACGTCGCGTTCGTTCTCAACATCTTCGGAAGCTATCGTGGAAGGCGGCAACCCCAACCTGGTGCCAGAAGCGGTGTGGTCATTTGACCTTTCGGGCGAATATTATTTTGCACCGGCTAGCCTGGTCAGCCTTGGTTTCTTCCATAAGATTCGCACCAATCTGTTTTCGCCGATTGTCGATTTTCCTACCCCGATCGGGGTAGTAAATGGCAATCCACAATATTCAATCGACCCCACATGTCCCGGAGGCGGCGTTTTTAATCCCCTCGCGAACCGGAATATCAATAGCCAAGTTCCGGGTAACGGGATTTGTGCGCCGCTCGGTTCAACATTCAACGTACCGGGAACGACCACGCAAACAGGCGTTGAGATCGCATTCCAGCACGATCTTTCGGCATGGGAAGATACGCTCGGCTTTGCTTCCGGCTTTGGCTTCATCGGCAACTTTACGTATCAAAAAGCGGGTGGGTCCGCGAATACCTACTACACCGGCCTGAGCACCAGGAACCTTGATACCGGTTTGGGGTTCGCCGATGATTCACTGCAGAGTAAAGTGACGCTGACCAATCTTTCGAAATTTGCTTACAATACAACCTTGTTCTACGATAAATACGGATTGAACGCCCGGCTGCGTTACACATGGCGTTCAAGCTATATAACTGACGATCAACAGCGCTGGAATCTTCCGATTGTTGCCCATGCCAGAGGGCAACTTAACGGGAGCATCAACTACGACGTTACCGAGAACATCAATATCGGTGTCGAAGCGATCAACCTGCTTCGCGGTGACCAGAAATTGTATTGCGTCAATGACAATGCAGTATTGTGTTTCCAGGGTCTCACAGATCGCCGGGTTACCGCTGGGCTGAGCATAAAGTTCTAGGTCAGGGTTCGAATACCGGACGACTTGTGCCGCCAACCTCGATTTGAAACCTAAGGTATATGGGTTGTAATCAAGGGCGCTTCACAGTCGGTCCTCACGCCAAATCCAAAGGCGCAGGAAATTTTGTTCGGGCGGTACGCAGGTGCCGCCCGAATTTATTCTTGGGTGATCTTGGTGCAGGAACCTTGGCAACGGAATACCAACCGCGATGCAAGCGCGTTAAGTGCTGGGCTGCACACCGTTCGCCAATGCGCAGGATTTCGCGACTTCCTTCAACTCCGCCTCGCTGCCGGTGAAAATGTCAGTCATGGCGAGGCCACGATTTTCGGCTTCATTCACGATACAGCGGCACATATCCACGCCCTTGCCCGCCGGGCCGCCCATTCGGCTCCACTGTCGTTCGCAATTTGCGATGGTGGAAGCCTTGACGTCGTCCGCATTTGGCGGTTCGCCGCAGCCGGTCAGGCTGGCGCCAAGCGCAGCACCGATAAATGGCAATGTGAACATCATTCGATAGGTCATTCGTTTCTCCCCCAATTTGGGAAGAGTATGACGATGTAGGTTCTGGAATCAAGGCATCCGAACTTCGCCGGGCAGACGCCCGCGTTCCATTCGATCTAGGCGGTTACGACCTTTGCGAGCATATCCTTCAGATATCCGCCGGTGAAACTTCGCGGTTCCTTCGCCACCTGTTCTGGAGTGCCCGCCGCGACCACTTCGCCGCCGCGCACGCCGCCTTCCGGACCAAGGTCGATGATCCAGTCAGCTACCTTTATTACATCAAGATTGTGCTCGATCACGACTACGGAATTGCCCTGATCGACCAGCCGCTGCAGCACTTCGAGTAGTTTGCGGACATCCTCGAAATGGAGGCCGGTGGTCGGCTCGTCGAGGATATACAGTGTCTGCCCGGTGCTGCGCTTGCTGAGTTCCTTGGCCAGTTTCACCCGCTGCGCCTCGCCGCCGGACAGCGTCGTCGCTTGTTGGCCAACTTTGATATATCCCAGACCGACCTCGTTCAGCATATGCATCTTGTCACGGATGCTGGGGACCGCCTTGAAGAACCCTTCGGCTTCCTCGATGGTCATATCCAGCACATCGGCAATGGACAGGCCCTTGAACTTCACTTCCAGCGTTTCGCGGTTGTAGCGTTTCCCATTGCACTGTTCGCAGGTGACATAGACGTCCGGCAGGAAGTGCATTTCGATCTTGATCAACCCGTCACCCTGGCACGCTTCGCACCGGCCGCCTTTGACATTGAAGCTAAAGCGTCCGGGTTTGTACCCTCGCGCCTGACTTTCGGGCAGGCCGGCAAACCAGTCGCGGATCTGGGTAAAGGCGCCGGTATAGGTCGCCGGATTGCTGCGGGGCGTGCGGCCAATCGGCGACTGGTCGATCTCGATCACCTTGTCACAGAATTCGAGGCCGGTGATCTTGTCATGCGGCCCGGCAATAATTCTTGCGCCGTTGAGAGCTCGCGCAGCGCCCGCGTGCAACGTGTCCACCGTAAAGCTGGATTTGCCGCTGCCCGAAACACCGGTGATGCAGGTGAAGGTACCGAGCGGAATGCTCGCGGTAACATTGCGCAGATTGTTCGCCCGCGCGCCATGCACGGTCAACTTGTGACCATTTCCCTTGCGGCGTTTCTGCGGAATTTCGATCCGCCGCGCGCCAGTGAGATATTGCGCGGTCAAACTGCGCTTGACCTTCAGCACCTGTTTCAGCGTGCCTTGCGCCACCACTTCGCCGCCATGGATCCCCGCGCCGGGGCCGAGATCGACCACATGGTCCGCCTGCCGGATCGCATCTTCGTCATGCTCAACCACGATCACCGTATTGCCCAGATCGCGCAGCCGTTTCAGCGTTTCAAGCAGCCGGTCGTTATCTTTCTGGTGCAGGCCGATGCTGGGTTCATCGAGCACATAGAGCACACCCGACAATCCCGAACCGATCTGACTGGCGAGCCGGATACGCTGGCTTTCGCCGCCCGACAGTGTACCTGAAGTACGGTTGAGGTTTAGGTAATCCAGCCCGACGTTGTCGAGAAAACCGAGCCGCTCGTTGATTTCCTTCAGGATCGCACTTGCAATCTGGCTTTGCTGTTTCGTTAAATGCCCGTCCAGCGCCAGGAACCATTCCTTCGCATCGGAGACCGCCATTTGCGTTGGCGCAGCGATATCGGTGGGGCCATTGAGATGCGGGATTTTTACCGCCAGCGCCTTGGGATTGAGGCGCGCTCCGTGGCAGGTTTCGCATGGCTGGCTGGTCTGGAATTTGGACAATTCCTCCCGCATCCATGCGCTGTCGGTTTGCATCAGCCGGCGGTTGAGATTGCCGATAACCCCTTCGAACGCCTTGTTGACTGTGTAGGTCTTGCGCCCGTCCTTGAACGTCAGAGGCACCGGCATTCCGCCCGTGCCGTGCAGGACTATCATCCGTTGGTCAGGCTCCAGCTCGCTCCAAGGAGTGGTCAGATCGAAATCATAAGCCTTCGCCAGCGATCCCAGAACCTGCATATAATACGGCGAAGGCGGGTTTGACTTGGCCCACGGCATCACCGCGCCCTTCTTCAGGCTGAGCGCCTCGTTTGGCACGACCAGCTGCGGATCAAACAATTGCTTCTCGCCCAGCCCGTCACAGGTCGGACAGGCTCCTTGCGGTGAGTTAAAGCTGAACAGCCGCGGTTCGATTTCCTCGATGGTAAAGCCGCTTACCGGACAAGCGAATTTCTCGGAAAACACGATCCGGTTGGCGGGGATTCCGGTTCCTTTCATTTGGCCGCCCTTCATTTGGCCGCCGACGTCCTCGTCCTCGCGGCCCGGCACCACACCGTCGGCCAGATCGACATAGGCCAGCCCCTCAGCCAATTTCAGCGCGGTTTCAAAACTATCGGCCAGCCTCGTTTCGAGGCCTTTCTTAACCGCGAGCCGGTCGACCACAACCTCGATGTCGTGCTTTAGTTTTTTGTCGAGCGCGGGCGCCTCCTCGATTGGATACATCTCGCCATCGATCCGCACACGGGTAAAACCGGCCTTCTGCCATTCGGCCAGTTCACGGCGGTATTCGCCCTTCCGGCTGCGCACCACCGGGGCGAGCAGATACAGCCGAGTGCCTTCCGGCAATGTCATCACCCGGTCCACCATGGTGGAGACGATCTGCGCCTCGATCGGTTTGCCGGTGGCGGGCGAATAGGGAATGCCCACCCGCGCCCACAGCAGCCGCATGTAATCATAAATCTCGGTTACCGTCGCCAC
>JBBKWK010000261.1:0-4877 GCA_037968915.1 Pontixanthobacter sp. | reverse complement strand
TTGAGTGTTTTGCTGAGTGTTTTGCGTTCATCTTCGTTCCTTACAGTCACTACGATGAACCCAAAACACTCACTTATTTTATGCAGCCAATCTGTCTATTGAACGCTGACGGGGGACAGAGGAAGCAGCAGCTGGTTCTGTGCCGCAAATTGCGTGCCTTGAGTATTCACGATGGCTCGTCAACTTCTATGGAGTGAAAGGCTATTTTAGGCCCTTGCGACTTGGCAACTCGTAGCGCTTTATGCTCCTGAGAAGTTCTTCGAAGCGCAAGGCGGCGGTTCGTATATTTTCAAGTTCTTCATTTCTCAGCGGGATACTTGCTCCGTCTTTGGATTCAGCAGCTTGTGAGCAATCAGCCAAGATCTTTGCGACTTCCACCCCACCCTGTTGCACCAACCGGCCAATTCCTGCGAATCTTGTCGCCTGGAGGCTTCGCAACCCCATCTCCTGCGCGGCAAGGCTGGTTTCGATTGCGCGATGGTCTGCGACCTCAAGCTCTACCATATCCCGTGAATTGAGGACGCGTCCCAAGTAGACGGCCATTATGACGACATAGATCGAAGCGCCGCTGAGCGACAGGAAGGCTAGCCAATACAGAGTTTCCAACCCACCGGGCACAGAGTTCAGGCCCATAGGAACAATGCTCACGAACACTGCAATGTTCAGGCTGAGGAGGGCCAACAAAGTGACCCACTGCGTGGTGCTTGGTGCGGAATAAAGAAATGCCAGCAGTGGGACAACCGCAAGCCACAATAGGAAAGGTGAAGTCGCTCCCCCATAAGACGCTGCTGCCAAGAAAATAGTTATCAGGAGATGCTCTAAGGAAAGTATGCACAGCAACTCGTACGGACAACCGCGAGTCAATGCGGCGGGATATGCCCAGAACAGGATAGAGAGTGTCGCGAAGCCGAGCAAATTCAAGTCTGCAGGATAACCTAGAAACAGCAATGCTGCCGTTAGACCCAAGCCGATAAACGGACCGAGAACATGGCTTAGAACGAACATTTGCACATGAGCCAGATTAGTGCCGCATTCTCGCGCCTCTGGACGCCCGACCGCACCAACGCGCTTGAGCGGGCTCGTTGCCAATTCTAATATCTTTACCCTTAAATTGGGCACGGATGCCGCCTTCCTTGTTTATGCGTAACGGGCAATTAACGCATTGCGGTTAACAGTTGATTATGCCTTCGCAGCTGAACACTACGCGGACCGAAAGTCTCAAGGCCTGGATGCTCCGCATTTCGGTTCTGCGCTGCTTATTCAATGCGCGAGATGGCGATACTACGCTATATCGGAGTTTTTTAGCGGCCCAACTTTTGATGCCGCTATTTGTACTGCCGATCACTCTCCTTGTCATGGCGATTGATCCCGCTCCTGCGGGCCCGGCAATCGCCTGTCTCCTGTTGACAGTTTCCTTCTGGTCTTTGGCTTGGATGGCCCGCAAGAAGCTGAAACTGGCAGCAAATCTGTCAGTGCAACTAATCACCTTGTTAAGTCTGGTGGGATCGTTCTTTTACGGTGGTCCAAACTCCCCGTTTGCTGCATGGCTGATCGTGGCGTTGCTGACGGGCACCCTTTATCTTCCCCGCAATTTGATCTCCTGGGGTGGAATAATGGTCGTTCAAATCGGCACTTTTACAGTCGCATTCTCAAGCTGGCCCGACATGCTCAGGATCGATCCGTCCGCTATAGGCGCTCTGTTCGTCACCTCGTCCGGGCTTGCTGCCGTTTTCGTCACGTTAATCACCGCGTATTTCTCGCGGATTCGTGCCGATGGCGCCAAACTTAGCGAAATTCTGACGCAAATTGCAGATTTAGCCAATCGCCGTGAAAAGAGAATATGGCAGTTGCAGGATAACGACCGCGAGGTCAGGGATTACATGGCTGGCGCGAGCCATGAATTACGAACCGCTTTAGACGTCGTAATCGGATACAGCGAATTGCTGCTGGAGGATGCTGATGAGGAAGAGCGGGAGGCCGACGAGAGGCGCCTCTCTCGGATTATCATCTCAAGTCGCAACCTACTCGCGCTGATCATCGACGCAAATGTTGCAATCGGAGCTCAACTCGAAGCCCAAAACGAAAGCGACACCGATGAAGCTCCCGCAGTTTCATACAACAGTGCCGGGTTCTCTCGTGACCTAACTTTCCTCGTGCCATTCAGAAGAATAGGTCTGGGCATCGCCTTCGTCTGCGGGCTGGCGGTAGTTTTGGTAACGCTGGCGGAAAACCTTTCGCTTCTCCCGACGATGGTTTCAGTAGGTGCCATGGCTTGCGCCCTCGTTGCTGGACGACAACTTCTGCTTGAGGCTGACGTCTCAGCTGGAGGTGGTACCGACAAACTGACCGGCCTGATGGATCGCAGAGCATTCTGGCAAAAGCTGGAGAACCGCTTCGCAGTCTCACCTAAAGTTCAGGCAGCTGTTTTGTTTGCTGATCTTGACGGCTTCAAGGACGTGAATGACGCATTGGGGCACGACACGGGTGACGCGCTCCTATCGAGCGTGGCCGAAAGATTTGCCCGGATTTGTCCGCCGGAGGTTATACTGGCACGTCTCGGCGGCGATGAGTTCGGAGCCGCCGCCTGGGGCCCTCAAGCTGAAAATCTGATAAGGTTTTTCGCTTCCCAGATGCGCGATGTCCTGGCGCAACCGGTGGAAGTGGATGGTCAAATATTGGAAATTGGCGTCAGTATTGGGATCGCAGTGAACTCAACGGGCGACATAAAACCGCGTGAAATGTTTCGCCGCAGTGACGTGGCGATGTACAGAGCGAAAAGTGACAATCGCGATGCGGTGCAGGCGTTTGAACCGGAAATGGACGAAGCCCTCAATTTTCGGCGCACCATTCGTAACGACTTTGAAAGCGCGCTTGCGGGTGAAGGTTTGGATCTTCATTTGCAGCCTGTAGTCGATGCGCGCTCAGGCTCTCTCTCTAGCGCCGAGGCTCTGCTCCGCTGGAATCATCCCGTCCTTGGGCCCATCTCGCCGGAAAAACTTGTCTCTATTGCGGGGGAGTCGGGGCAAATGGTAGCGCTGGACGATTGGGTTCTCGAACGCGCTCTCGACTATATCGGCAACTCGGTCGACGTTCCTATCGCGATAAACGTTTCACCTCTGCAATTTCGACAACCTTACTTTGCGCGCAAGATTGTCGACAGGCTCGATGCCCATGGGGTGCCGGCGGACAAGCTCAGACTGGAAATTACCGAAGGGGTTCTGGTTACCCATACTCGCGCTTCCGGGCGGACCATCTGTGAATTACGTGAAGCGGGTATCAAGTTGGCGCTGGACGATTTTGGCACCGGATATTCGAGCCTGAGTTACCTCAAGGATTTTGGATTCGACTTGCTGAAGGTTGATCGCAGTTTCGTTAGTGCTTTGGACAAGGGGCGGCAAGGCGCCGAGCTTCTCAGGGCGATAATTGATCTTGGCCACAGCCTGTCGATGAAGGTTATCATCGAGGGCGTGGAAACGGCTGAGCAATCTGCATACGTGCAATTGCTAGGAAGCGACTTTATCCAAGGGTACTTCACTGGACATCCGATGCCACTGCGACAATTCATGGAGTGGCAAGGCGCGCAAGAAGGACAATCAGATAGCGAAAGAAGAGGAAAGTCTCCGAATGCGCTGACACCCGCATACAAGTTGGCTGGTTGAGGGAAGCCCATAGCTAACTAACGGCTTTGCGACGATGTTCGCCAACAACCGGACAGGTCGCTTCCGGCCCAGTTGGATACATTACGCTTAGTTCAGTCGAATGGCAGGTTTTGGGAAACAGTCTCTCTGTCGCTTATGGCCGCAATTGGGTCGCTTCCAGACGGTCTGCTTTTATATAGCCGCTCGTCGGTGCGGATGCACTGTCGCCCCTAGCGCTAAGCGTGGCAGCTTCCACCTTTGCCTGCATCAGCGCAGATATAGCAATGACAATATAAACCGAATTGCACCAAATTCAGATAAACTAAATTGGCCGTCGGTTGCGACTAGGTTAGATACTTTGAGCTTGCTAAGTTGACTGGCCGACTTTACCGTAATTACACGCGCGTGCAGCTAGTAAGGACCTGTAATGAAACGCCTCTTTTTCGGAATTGCCATTACTGTCGTAGCTGCGATGGCCGTGCCTACTGCTTCATCGCAAGCCGAAGCGGGTGCCGCGTCCGCTGGAATTATCACACAGTATAAAGAACTTTGCGGTGATGGCTGCCTTAGTCCTGTAGAGGCGATTGCCTATGCTGACGATGCTGGCACAAAGGCCGGAATTTCAGGCAAATTCTTGATGATTGTTCAGGCCGTTGGCGAAACAAACGACACTGTTTTTCTCAATTCCGAAGAAGACTACCGCGATCGCAATTGCCTGACCATTGCGGTGCGCAAATCAGTAATGGATCGGATCGTAAAGTCAGGTGGCTTCGCCTCAGCCGAGTCAGCCTTTCGCGGCAAGCAAATCGTAATATCTGGGACAGCTCGGAAAGTGCGGATCGATTTTCTCGGCAATGACCGGAAACGGACGGGCAAATACTATTACCAAATCCACGTCCCGGTTCGTGACGCAAAGCAGATCGATGTTGTGGGCTAGTTTCGATTTAGGGGACATAAGCAGTCAGTTTTATGGTCCGCTTTCGCGCACTGCATGGTCATGTTCGAACGTCCACACATGGGTCGTTAGCCGACGGACGGCTTTTATCTCAAACTGGGGATTAGCGGACAGTCTGTTTTTGGAGAGCGCACTAACCGGCTGAATGTCCGAAACTGGGTGATGGGGTGGACGCCCCCCGACGGCATCGATGTGCCATAATGGAGGTGTTTAAACACCATTAGTAAGGAGGCGTCCGTGTCAGAAGTTAGCATAATTGGTCTTGATATCGCAAAGTCTGTTTT